>NZ_KV791274.1:0-28182 GCF_001807865.1 Stenotrophomonas sp. HMSC10F06
ATGGCTGCGGCTAACCTGCGGGGGGATTACCATAAGTCTCTCTAAGAACCAGCTAGCTTATCGATCGGCAACGCTTCGGTCGGATGGGGTAGTGCCGGAAATGCTTATGCAGATATTGGCTAAGGTGAGGTGTACAGCCTAGTAAGAAGAATGCCCGGCGGCTGCCGGGCATTTTTTGTGTTCGATGTGTAACGATCATCGCCAGGTAATGTTGCGCGATCGAGAGAACATCTTCATGCAATTGATGAACGTGGTCTTGCCGCCGCATAGCTCGATCAGGTCTCGCTGCTCCATGCGTAGAAGGGCGGCGCGCAGACGATTGCTGGGAATGCCAAGCAACAGGCCAATGGGCTCCGTGGGAACTTCCTTGTAGTCGGTTTCAAAGCGAAAGATCTTCAAGTGCTCGATTACGGCTGCCACGTCGGCCTCCTGTTGGGGCAGGGGAGGCGGCGGCACGAACACGAGTTCGTACTGGGTGGCATGCCAGTAGACAAGCGCCCAGGCACGTTGGAGGCAGGAGATCGAGACGTAGTGGGTCTGGCTTTCCCATACATGCAGCACCGCAGCCAGTCGGGCGGTCAAGTTGAGCATCTTCGAGACGAAGTCGGCGATATGCGCGAGCTGTCCGAACTTGAGATTGTGAGTGATGCGGCACAGCTCGTCCCAGTAGCCCAGCGCGTCAGGTGCGAAGGCCAGTTCGATGGGCGCAATGCCACCGGCCTCCTGGTTGTCCTGGTGCAGGTCGTAAAGCTCCTTGAGCGTCTCGTGGAGATTCGAAAGAGCCTCGTCATCGTCGCCCGCGGGTGCGTATCGATTGCCCATAGGCGACGGCTGGGCGACGCAGACGAGGAAACGCGCGAAGAAGCCGAGCCTGACGGCCTTGTGCTCGGTGTACTCATTGCGCTTGCACCGGGGGCGGAACGGCTCGATCGCGGCGGACTGCGCCAGCAAGCCGAACGTGCCACGCGGTTGGCTGGCATAGAGATGCCTCTTCTTCTCTCGCCGAAATTCCAGCGATTTGCCGTCGATCAGATCAACAAGATCCGACACGTGGCGCATCAAGCTGGAGCTCAGCAGCTTGTCACCTTCGTCGGTAAGGAAATCGACTGCTTCGTATTCGCCATCCAGCTGTTGAAGCAGGCTTTCCAGGTCGAGGTTGCTCGCGAGGCGCGGACGGTGTTTGGGGGCCGCCGTGGCCGTGCGGTGCAGCTCGGCCAGTGTCGCAAGAAGATCCTGCGCGGGCTCCTCCTTGCGCAGGCGGCGCGCGATCTCGGCCTTCAGGAGCTTGATATGGAACTTTTGCTCGGCCGACGCGGCGCTCGCTTCGGTTCGCGCGACCTCATGCCGAGCGAAGCTGTTTCGAGCGTGGTCCTTGAGCGGCTGGATCATGCACTCGTGTACCGGGCTCTTACTTCCACCAACATCGGCGATGCACAGCGTGTTGACGCCGATGGGAATGGGCGTCCAGTTGGGCGGCGACATTACGTAGAGAGGAGCGACCGCGGAGGACAGGACCGACAGCAGGTGCGTCCGGACCAAGGCGGGGCAGGCTTCCGTGGCCCTGGCGCAAACTGCCCTCGCGGCAGCTGCGACCAACGGCGGGAGCATGCCGAAGTTATAGTCGGGTGCCTGGATGGTCGTGAGCGGGGCAAGCATGTTCACGCCGCGGCCCCCTCGAGGCGGCCGCTGAGCGCGGCTGCGAGCGGATGGAGGGAGCCCTCGTTCGTCGGCGGGCCCTCTTCGCCATTGGCGGGCGCGTCCGATTCAGACTTGCCCAGTCGGCCGCGCAGCTCCTTGAGCTTTGCGGGGTAGAACTTCTCTCGCAGACCCAAGGCATTGATTAGGTCAATCAACTCCTTGTCGCTGATGCCGTCCGCCTTGGCGGTCAGGATCATCGGCTTGATAAGCGTAAGGAGCCGTTCGGTATCTTTCTTGTCTTTGAGTGCCTGGTACGCTGCGGTGAACTGCGCGGCCATTTCGTTAACCGTGTTGGGTGGCATGTGCTTGTCCTCGATCGGGACAGCCGGGATGGCCGTCCTTAGGGGACATGCTGGGCAGGTACGAGGAAATTGAATAAGGAGCGGATTTCGGCAAGTGATCCAGAAACCTCTCCGGAAATTCCTGTCGAGCGGGGCTGGCCATTGTCAGCAAAAGGTCAGTAAGGCGGCCGCGGCAAAGTCCGGTAGGCCAAGTGCATCAGGCTGGAGTCGGGCACGCTTCGCATGAAGGCAGTGGGTGGTGCAGCCGTCACGGGTTTCCGCTGCTTCGCGATGCACAGCGCGGCGCAAAGAGCCCCAACCACAGCCAACTTGCTGTGGCATACTGGATGGCATACTAGGTCGGGCATAAAAGAAAAAAGCCCCTTAAAATCAGGGGCTTAGTTCGAATATCTGGCGGAGAGAGGGGGATTCGAACCCCCGAAGCGCGGTTTAGACGCTTACACACTTTCCAGGCGTGCTCCTTCAACCACTCGGACACCTCTCCGGACCTGCCGCACACAACCCGCTGCAGGGGCGCAGATTCTAGCGGGGGAATCGGAATCGCACAAGCGGTTCGTCACGGGGGCAGGGGGGCTGGACAGGCGTGGCACAATGGTCGTCCCGATGAAGACGGTGGCCTGATGTCCTATCTCGTCCTTGCCCGCAAGTGGCGTCCGAAGCGTTTTGCCGAGCTGGTGGGCCAGGAACACGTGGTCCGTGCGCTCAGCAATGCGCTGGACAGCGGCCGGGTGCACCATGCGTTCCTGTTTACCGGCACCCGCGGGGTCGGCAAGACCACCATTGCCCGTATTTTCGCCAAGTCGCTGAACTGCGAGCAGGGCACCAGCGCCGATCCATGCGGCCAGTGCCCGGCCTGCCTGGATATCGACTCCGGCCGTTACATCGATCTGCTCGAGATCGATGCCGCGTCCAATACCGGTGTGGATGATGTCCGCGAGGTGATCGAGAACGCCCAGTACATGCCCTCCCGGGGCAAGTACAAGGTCTACCTGATCGACGAAGTGCACATGCTGTCCAAGGCGGCGTTCAATGCGCTGCTCAAGACGCTGGAAGAGCCGCCGGAGCACGTGAAGTTCCTGCTGGCCACCACCGATCCGCAGAAGCTGCCGGTGACGGTCCTTTCGCGCTGCCTGCAGTTCAACCTGAAGCGGTTGGACGAGGAACAGATCCAAGGCCAGATGACCAAGATCCTGGCCGCCGAGGAGATCGAGTCCGATCCGACTGCGATCGTGCAGCTGGCCAAGGCCGCCGATGGCAGCCTGCGTGATGGCCTGTCGTTGCTGGATCAGGCGATCGCCTATGCCGGCGGTGCGCTGCGCGAGGATGTGGTGCGCGCGATGCTGGGCACGGTGGACCGCACCCAGGTGGCGGCGATGCTGGATGCGCTGGCCGATGGTGATGGTCCGCGCCTGCTGCAGACCGTGGCCCTGCTGGCCGAGTTCTCGCCGGACTGGAGTGGGGTGCTCGACGCCCTGGCCGAAGCCCTGCACCGGATCCAGGTGCAGCAGCTGGTGCCGGGCGCCGCGACGGCGGGCGAGGGGATCGATGCCGAGGCCTTCGCCCAGCGCCTGCGTCCGGAAGTGGTGCAGCTCTGGTACCAGATGGCCCTGGGCGGTCGCCGTGACCTGCACCTGGCCCCAAGCCCGCGTGCTGGATTCGAGATGGCGGTGCTGCGCATGCTGGCGTTCCGCCCGGCATCGGCCGTCCCGCCCGTGCCCCGCGATCCGGGCACAGGTACCGAAGTGAACAGTGGCGGCCAGGCCAGTGGCCAGGGCGCCGGCATGGCCGCTGCGGCAGCGGCTTCGGCTCCGGCTCCGGCTCCGGCTCCGTCCGTGGCGCCCGCCAAGGCCAGCGCGCCCGTCGCTCAGGCAGCCCCGGTGGCGCCTGAGGCGCCGGCCGCCGCCCCGGTCGTCGCGCCCCCCGAGGCCGCAGCCCCGCCGCTGAAACAGGTTGCTCCCGCCCCGACAGCCGCCGAGCCGGTCAAACCGGTCAAGCCGGCCAGGCCGAACGCGCCTGCCCCCGCTGCTGACGACGATCTGCCGCCGTGGCATCAGGAGAACGATGCGGCCGATCGCGACGAAGCGCTGGCTGCTGAAATGGCGACCCCGGATGCGGCCATGGTCGCTCCATGGGAAGCGCCGCCCGAGCGGACCGTGGCACCGGCTGCTCCCGCGCCTGTGCGGGAAGCCCCCGCCCCGGTGGCTCGCCCGGAGGGTATCGCCATCGCACCCTCAGTGGCCGACGCCGCGCCGTCAGGGGCGAGCGCTGAGCTGACCGCCGATGCCTGGCTGGAACTGGTCGCCGGCAGCCAGCTCAATGGCCCGTCCAAGCAGCTGGCGGCCCACTCGGCGTTCATCAGCTACCAGCACGGTGTCTTGAAACTGGCGATTTCGCCCGGATTTGAGTACTTGAGTTCGGACCGCTCGCAGGCGGCGCTGATTGCGGCATTGACTGGCCCCCTGGGGCAGGCTCCGCGTCTGGTGATCGATACCGGCGCGGCTGGTGCCGAGACCCTGCATCAGCGCGCTGACCGCCAGCGTGGCGAACGCCAAACGGCGGCGGAAGCCGCTTTCATGGCCGACCCGTCGGTGCAGTTGCTGATCCAGCAACACGGTGCCCGGGTCGTGGCCGATTCCATTCGTCCTTTTGAAGAGTAAAGAACCATGCGCGGCAATATCGCCCAACTGATGCAGCAGGCCCAGAAGATGCAGGAAAACCTGCAGAAGGCCCAGGAAGACCTCGCCAAGCTGGAAGTCACCGGCAGCGCCGGCGGCGGCATGGTCAGCGTGACCCTGACCGGCACCAAGGAATGCCGCAAGGTGCGCATTGATCCGTCGGTGCTCTCCGATGCGGAAATGACCGAAGACCTGGTGGCCGCAGCGTTCAACGATGCCTCCAACAAGATCGATGCCGAGTCGAAGAACCGCATGGGTTCGGCGACCGCTGGCATGCAGCTGCCCCCGGGCATGAAGCTGCCGTTCTGAGCCACGTCTGCGCCGGGTCGAGGCCTGGCGAGGGTGGTGACCGCGCCGCGAAGCCTCCGGGCTTCGCGCGCTTGTTTCTGAGATGAGCGATCCGCCATGAGCCTGCCCCTGCTCGAACAATTGATCGAGGCCTTCCGCGTGTTGCCGGGCGTGGGCCAGAAGACCGCCCAGCGCATGGCCTACCACGTGCTCGAACGTGAGCGCGAGGGCGGCCAGAAGCTGGCCGAGGTGCTGGCCAAGGCGATCGAGCGGATCGGGCATTGCGCGCAGTGCCGGGATTTCAGCGAGACCGAGGTCTGTGCGGTCTGCGCCAACGGCAGCCGCGAGCGCCAGCAGCTGTGTGCGGTGGAATCACCGGCCGATCGCCTGGCGATCGAAACGGCTACCGGCTACCGCGGGGTCTATTTCGTGCTGCAGGGGCGGCTGTCACCGCTGGACGGCATCGGTCCGCGCGAGCTGGGCCTGGATCAGCTGGAGGCCCGCCTGAAGCAAGGCGAAGTGACCGAGTTGATCATCGCCACCAGTGCCACCGTGGAAGGCGAAGCGACCGCGCATTACCTGGCCCAGATGGCGCGCAGCCACAAGGTCCGCCCGAGCCGGTTGGCGCAGGGCCTGCCGCTGGGCGGCGAGCTGGAATACGTGGATCGCGGCACGCTGTCGCACGCCTTCGGTACGCGTACGGAAGTGCAGGAATGATCCCGCGCAACCCGCGCCGGTGATCGAAACCGGGCGTGCATCCGCGCTACTCTCCAAGGCCCTGTTACACGAGGTGCCCTCATGAGCCACGACACCCTGTTCGGCAAGATCATCCGCCGCGAAATTCCCGCCACCATCGTCTACGAAGACGAGGAGGTGCTCGGCTTCAAGGACATCGCGCCGCAGGCGCCGGTGCACGTGTTGTTCATTCCCAAGCACGAAGCGATCCCGACCCTGGATGACGTGCGGCCGGACCAGGCGCACCTGATCGGCAAGCTGGCCATGGCCGCCGCCGAGTACGCCCGCCGCGAAGGGTTCGCGCAGGACGGCTACCGTATCGTCATGAACTGCCGTGAGCACGCCGGGCAGACCGTGTTCCATATCCACCTGCACCTGCTGGCCGGCGCGCAGCTGGGTCACTTCGGCACGCCGAACGGCTGAGCGGGCCGGGGCAACAAAAAACGCCGCCCGAAGGCGGCGTTTTTTTCAGCGCGTCCGCATCAGCGACGGGGACGCGCCACCTCCGGGCTTACCACCAGCCCCAGCCGCGGTAGCCCCAGCCCGGACCCCAGCCCGGGCCCCACGGGCCGTACGGGTAGGCGGGCACCACGTCGACCTGGCGCTGTTCCGGCCACAGGTAGATCACATCGGCGTCCAGCTTCGGCAGGCGATAGTCGTACTCGCCGATACGGGTGTTCTCGTAGCCGCCGATCTTGCCGATGAAGGTCACGTCCCGGCCCGGCTCGAACACCGCCGGATCGTAGAAGCCGGCGCGGCACGCGATGAAGCGACCGTCACTGGCGTCGGCCGAGGTGGTGCTCGGGCGGCCACTGCCGTTGAGCGGACGCGAAATCATCTGGAAGCAGGTCTGGCCCTGGCCCGGGTTGGTTTCGATGATGCGGCCACCCCAACGCACCGGAGTGCCCACCTGCTGGGGGGGAACCGCGTCACGCGGGCTGACCATACTGAACTGCCCCTGCAGCGGCTTGGGCGCGGTGGCGCAGGCAGCCAATGCCAGAGAGGCAGCAAGGGGAAGCAGGATTTGAATCTTCATGGGGATGCTCCGGAGGTCGGGCGATGCCTGCGCAGGTCGCGCAATAATGAAGTGAGGTCGACGTCAGCGCCAGCGTAGCGCGCCTGGACGAAACGCGCGCTGAGCGACAACAACGCCGGATCGGGCCGTTGCCGGTCCACCCGGCGGGCCCACTCGCTGGCCGGTTCGGCGCTGGCGCGTTCCAGCCCATGGCGTGCATAGCGGCGTCCCAGCCGGTGCCACGCCCGCAGCAGCGGGTCGCGTTCGCGTTCGCCCCGGGCCAGCAACCACGCCATCCACCCTAGCGCGGCCAGCGCGAAGACAGTGAAAATTCCCACCAGTCGGGTCGGATCCAAGCGCTCGAAACCAAACGGTTCAAGAAGCCGTTGCTGGCGGTTGGCATCGAAGGACAGGATCAGGTCGTTCCAGCCCCGGCGCAGCCAGTCCCCCATCTGCCCGAACTGCAGCCAACGGCTGTTGAGCATCGCACCGGCGTCGCCCGCCGCCAGCCGGTCGTCGATCGTGTCGTAGATGCGTTCGGGGGCGACGGCCGCGGTCGGGTCGACCCGCACCCAGCCGCGCCCGGGCAGCCAGACCTCGGCCCAGGCATGGGCATCCATCCGGCGCAGCACCCAGTAGTCACCATAGGGATTGTGGACGCCACCGGCGAAGCCGGTCACGACCCGCGCCGGGATGCCGGCGTTGCGCATCAACACAACGAACGATGAGCTGAAGTGCTGGCAGAAGCCGGCCTGCTGGTCGAACAGGAACTCGTCCACGCCATCGCGGCCCGGCTCGGGCGTGTCCAGGGTGTAGACGAAGCGCGCACGTACCCACTCGAGCGCGCGCTGCACGATCGCCGCATCGTTGCTGCCAGCCTCCTGCCGCCACTGCCGCGCCAGCACCGCCGTGCGCGGATTCACGCCGTCGGGCAGCTGCAGCGCAAGGCGACGCTCGTAAGGCGTCAATGGGTCGGTGTAGGCCACGGCCGGGGCGGAACGCAGCCGCCAGCGGGTCAGGACATTCAGTGCTGCGTGGCTGCGCAGGCTGTGGTTGGCATCCAGATCGCTGCCGGCAGGGGCCTGCAACGGCAGATCCAGCGCGACCAGCTGGCGGCGGTCGGTCGGCTCATAGTCGATCTGGTACTCCCACTGTGTGCTGGCGTGGGTCACCGCGGCGGGCGCGCGCTCGATCAGATGCCTGTCCTGTTCCCAGCGTTTGCCGTCGAACAGGCTGAGCACCGGGCCGCGCCAGTAGCGCTGCTGCGGTTCCGGAACCGCGCCAAAAAACTGCACGCGCAGCGCCGGGGTGTCATCGGCCATCAGATCCAGCCACTGCCCGGGCTCCATCGTGTCGGACAGGCCGGGCTTGCCGACCGCGCGATCGGGGATGCCCCACAGGGGTTCACTCAACCGCGGGAACAGCCAGAAACCGGCCAGCGCCAATGGCAGGCCGAGCATGACCAGCCGGCCGATCCCGCGCAGCTGGCGTTTGAGCGGCGCCGGCGGTGCGTGGCCTTCCAGGTGCGCCAGCCGCTGCAACGAGAGCAATGCGACCAGGCCGGCCAGTACCGCCAATGTCATCGTCAGCGGCCCTTGGTCGAGCAGGAACGCCGCGAACGGGCCGAACAACCCGAAGCCGACCAGGCTGCGCGCATCGCGCAGGCTGCGCAGCTCGCTGGATTTCAACGCGAGCATCGCCGCCAGCAGCGCGCAGCCGGTATCGCGGCCCGGGCGCGGGCCCATCTGCCAGTAGATGGCGCCCAGCATGGCGAGCACCAGCAGCAGGCGCAGTGCCCCCGGCAGCAGGCGCTGGCGCGAAGCCAGGGCGGTCAGCAGTGCAACGCCGGCGATGACGGCCGCCAGCACGGTGGGCAGCTGCAGCAGCAGCGGCAACAGGCCCAAGGCCGCACTGGCCAGGGTCCAGTAGCGCGCACCGGGGCTGAGTGGGGCGACGGGGCGGTCAGTCATGGGGCAACAGCGCCAACGCGCGCTGGCACAGATGGTGATGGGCACTGCCATTGCCGGGGCCGAGCACCGGCTGGCCGGGCAGCGTGAGGGTGTAGCGGCGCCCTTCGCGTTCGGCCAGGTCGACCCAGCGCGCCAGGCGCGCGATCCGCGCCTCGGTACCCAGCGGGGCCAGGCGCCACCAGTCCAGCACGACCTCCACGCCGATCGGCTTTTCGTACTCGCGCACCAGCAGGGTGTCGCGCCGTGCAGAGTGCTTCCACGCGATGCTGCGCGTCGGGTCGCCGGGGCGATACGGACGCAGCTGATGCAGCTCGTCGCCGCTGGCATGCACACGGGTATGCAGCGGATCGCCGCCGCTCTCGGGCAATGCAGGGGCGTGCGCTTCCGGTGCGGCATAGACCAGCAAGGGTGTCTCCGGCCACACCCACGACCAAGCGCGTACCAGGCCCAGTGGCTGTGTGGTGGCGATGCGGATCCGGGAGAGATCGAACCAGCCGCGCTGATGCGTGGGCAGGTCGAGATCCACTTCGATCTGGTCGCTGTCCACCAGGTGCCCGAACGCTGCCACGCCGTCGTGCTCCACGTGCAGGCCGCGACGCGCGCGGGTATCGGTGCGCGACAGGCTGATGCGCAGCCGCAGCGGCGCGCCTGCGGCGACCGGTTCGGCGGATACCGCATCCACCTGCAACGCGGACAACTGCAGGTGGGCGCTGATCGCACTGGCGATGCTGACCGTGGCCAGCAGCAGCGCCAACAACAGGGCAGGGTTGTTGTTGTAGTTCAATGCACCGAGCAGCATCGCCGAGAGCAGCGCGGCGACGAACAGACCGAAGCGCGTCGGCAGCACATAGATGCGGCGCCGGTCGAACCGGCTGGGCAGGTGCTCCGGTCGGCGCGGTCGCGCCAGATGCTGCAGGTGCTGCCAGCGGGCTCCCCAGCCGCGGCGCATCTCAGTCGACCTGCACGGTCTGGAGGATGGCGCGGGCCAATGCCGGCCCATTGCCGGCTTCTGCCTCCGGCACCAGCCGATGCCCGGCCACCGCAACGAACAGGGTCTGCACGTCTTCAGGCACGACATGTGCGCGGCCCAGCAGCAGGGCATGCGCCTTGGCGGCGCGCAGCAATGCCAGGCCCGCGCGCGGTGACAGGCCGACGCGCACCCCGGCGTGCTGGCGGCTGCGGGCCAGCAGCGCCTGCACGTAGGTGATCAAGGCTTCACTGGCGTGCACCTGGCCGACCGCCTCGCGCAGCGTCCGCACCTCCACCTCGCTCAGCCGCGCGTTGGCCTGTGCGATCAGGTGGCGGCGATCGGTGCCGCGCAGCAGCTCGCGCTCGGATTCGGGATTGGGGTAGCCCAGCGCCAACCGCAGCAGGAAGCGGTCCAGCTGCGAGTCCGGCAACGGGAACGTACCGGACAGGTCGACCGGGTTCTGGGTGGCGATGACGAAGAACGGGTCCGGCAGCGGGTGGGTCACGCCATCCAGGGTCACCTGCTGCTCGGCCATCGCCTCCAGCAGCGCACTCTGGGTGCGCGGCGGGGCGCGGTTGATCTCATCGGCAAGCAGCACATGGGTGAAGACCGGGCCGGGGTGGAACTGGAACTGACGGCTGCCGGCGTCGTAAACGGAGACGCCAAGTACATCGGCAGGCAGCAGGTCGGAAGTGAACTGCACCCGCTGGAAGCCCAGCCCGAGGCTGGATGCCATGGCGTGGGCAAGGGTGGTCTTGCCCAGGCCGGGCAGATCCTCGATCAGCAGATGGCCGCCGGAGAGCAGCGCCACGAAGGCCAGTCGTACCTCCTGGGCCTTGCCCAGCACCAGCCCGTTGACCTGATCCTGGGCGGCGCGGAGAGACTGTCGCAGTACATCGGTTAGCATGGCTGGCACGGGGGGCGAATGATCCATGTCCGTCTCGTATCGATGATTCCACTGATTCTATAGAGCAATGCAGGGCGAACAACGCGCACGCACCATATTCCTGTTGTTGTGGACGCTGGTCACCGCCGTCAAGCTGGTGGTGGCCGCACGTCTGCCCTTGTTCGTGGACGAAGCTTTTTACTGGCAGGAAGGCCAGCACCTGGCGGCGGCCTATTCGGACCTGCCCGGGCTGACCGCATGGCTGGCGCGCCTGGGCGTGGAAGTGGGCGGCAACCATGTGCTCGCGCTGCGCCTGCCGTTCCTGGCGATCGGTGCGTGGCTGCCATGGCTGGTCTCGCGGATCGCCACGCGCTGGTTCGGCGCGGTGGCCGGTTGGCAGGCCGGCAGCCTGACCCTGCTGATGCCGCTGTCAGCCACGCTGGGCATGCTGGCCGTGCCGGATGTGCCGATGGCGCTGGCCGCCGTGCTGTGCCTGGACGCCGGTGCACGCCTGCTGCGCAACGTGGATGCGGCGGCGGCGGTGAAGCTGGCCGCAGGCCTGGCGATCGGCGCACTCAGCCATTACCGCTTCATCGGGGTGATCGTGGTCGGCTTCATCGCGCTGCTGGTGCTGCCGCAGGGCCGGCGCATGCTGCGCGATCCGCGCGTATGGGTGGCCCTGACGGTCGGTGTGGTGGCGTGGCTGCCGCTGCTGTCGTGGAATGCCGACAACCATGATGCCGGCCTGAAATTCCAGGTGGTCGAGCGCCACCCGTGGGCGTTCGAGTGGAGCGGGCTGTGGTTCCTGGTGATCCAGCCGATGCTGGTCACCCCGATCCTGTGCATCGCGATGTGGAAGGTGGCCCTGGCCGGTACCCGCTCCGGTGGAGGCGCACGCGCCCAGTGGCGGTATTTCGGTCTGATCGGCGCGGTATCGACCCTGTCCATCTTCGCCCTGGGCTTCTTCACCGATGTGGAGCGCATCAGTTTCCACTGGCCGTTGCCGGGCTATCTCGCATTGCTCATCGCGGTGCCGGTCGTGCTCAATGGCTGGCCGCGCTGGCTGCGCCGCACCGGCTGGTGGCTGGCCGGTGCCGGGTTGGCACTGGCCTTCGGCTATTACCTGATGGCGTCCGTGCCGAGCGTGCGCGAGCAGCTGGCCGGCTACAAGTATTACCCGCGCAACTTCGCCGGCTGGGAACCCCTGGCAGGCGCCGTGCGCCAAGAATTGAAGGGCATGCCACCGGGCACGCGCGTGCTGGCCGGCAACTTCAAGGTCGGCGCGGAACTGGGCTTCCAGTTGCGTGATCCCTCGATCGAGGTGCTGCGCCATCCGTTGAACGACAAACACGGCCGCAGTGCGCAGCTGGGGCTGTGGGGGTTGCTGCACGATGGTCAGCGCGACACGCCGATGCTGCTGGTGCTGTCCCCCAGCGACCAGCGCTATCGCGATCTGCTGGAGCGCTATCACGCGGTCTGCGGCCAGGTGGGCCCGCTGCCGCCGCCGCGCGTGGTCAGCAACGATCATGGCTATCAGCGCTTCCTGCTGTTCAAGCTGCCTGCCGGGCGGGTGGACGGGCCCTGCGTCACCCCGGCGATGGCCTGGGTGGATGCGCCGCAGCCGGATGCCAAGGTGGGCGACACGCTGGATGTGCGCGGCTGGGCCTTCAAGGACGGTGCCGGCATCGAACGCGTCCAGCTGTTTGTCGATGGGAAGCCGGTCGGCGATGCGGTCTACGGGCGCGCCTACGACATCACCAGCGCCTGGAAGATCTCCACCGATCCGCAGCATCCCAACGTGGCCTTCGATGCCACGCTGAACACCGCTCACCTCGCGCCCGGTCGCCATTGGCTGGGCATGACGCTGTACGGCAAGGACGGCAGCGTGGAGCAGTGGCAGGAACAGGCCTTCACCGTCCCCGCGCGCTGAGTGCGCGTGTTTTTTCATGGATGACACCCTCATGCGCAATGCCTCGCCGGAAACGGCTTCCGTGCCGGTGTCCCGTCCGGTCTCCGTGCCGGTGCCGCCCGCGCTGACGCGCCTGCTGTGGCTGGCGGTGGCTGCGGTCGTCGCGGTGGGCATGGCGGCGATGCTGTGGCTCGCGCCGCGCGTGCTGTACGCCGATCCGTGGCGCTTTACCCAGAAGCTGCTGGAGATGCCGTGGCCATCGAACGTGCTGGTCTCGGACAACGGCCACCGCGAGATCCTGCCGAACCTGGTGCGCCATGCCGAGCTGTCCTGGCTGCATGGCAACCAGTGGCTGCAGATCGGCACGGGCGTGCTGCTGGCCCTGGCCACGTTGTGGCTGCTGGCCCGGATCATCAAGGCCGATGCGCTGGCGCCACCGGTACGCGCGGCCGCGACCCTGATCGGGGCGCTGTCGATCTTCTGGCTCGGCAGCCAGCGCGCGCTCACCCATGGCAACGAGTCGGTGCATGCGTATCTGATCACTGCGGCGCTGATGGCCGGGGTGGCCATGCTGCTGCGTGGGGATCGCCGCGGTGCGGTGCTGGCGGCGCTGTGCGGTGTCGCCGCGACGTTCTCGTTCGGCAGCGGCGTAGCGGTGTTCGTCGGGCTGGCGGCGGTGCTGGTGGTGCGCCGTGCGCCGCTGTCGCACTGGGTACCCTTGATGCTGGGGCTGTTGGTGGCGGTCGGCCTGCACCTGGGCATGGGCCGCACCGGCATGCCCTCGCAGATGGCGCTTGCGCCATTGGCGCAGCTGGACGTGCTGCTGCGCTGGCTGGCCTCGCCCTTCATCTACCTGGCCTGGCCTGCGCTGGATCCGGCGGCGGCACAGCAACTGCCGTTCGCGCCCGTGCGCGACGCGGTCCATTCGGTGGCGAGCGGGTACCAGTCGCTGTTCGGCCCGGTGATGACCTCGCGCTGGCCGCATCTGCTGGTGGGCGCGGTTGGGCTGGGCGGAGTGCTCGGAATGACCCGTTGCAGCTGGCAACGCGGGCGCAGCGCCGGCGCCGGGGAGTCGGTGGCGTTGGCGATGGCGTGGTTCGGGCTGGCCGTGGGCGGGCTGGTCGCGCTCAGCCGCTGGACCTATTTCGCCGATTACCCCACGCAGCTGGCCGCACCGCGGTATGTGCCGTGGTCGTGGCTGTTCTGGTGCGGCCTGCTGCTGTGGGCGACGGTCCGCGTGGGTCTGCGCCGCCCCCGGCCGGTGGTCTGGGGGGCGCTCCTGCTGGCCCTGGTGGCCGTGCCAAGCACCGCGTGGATGGCCTACCTCGGCGCCAGCATGCAGCGCGTGGCCAACATGACGGCCACCGCGGCCGCGGCGGGGGTGGTCGATCCGGACCAGACCCATGGCGAGAGCGTACCCGGCGAAGTAAAGGCGGCACTGCCAAGCCTGCGCGCACACGGGAGCGCGATGTTCGCCTGGCCGGAAACGCGCTATCTGCAGGGCGAACCCACGGCGGCCACCGCCTCGGCGGTGCCGCTCAGCGCGGTCTCGGTGGTCGCCGTGCGCAACCTGCTGGGCGGACCCGCGTGGCGCGTGGAGTTCGCTGCCCGGAGCCCGGCGCCGCGGCTGGTCCTGCAGTGCGCGGGACGCCCGGTGGGCCTGGCGATGCCGCTGGCCGGGCACTGGGTCGGCTGGGCCACCGGGCCGCTGGATACCGGCTGCCTGGAAGCGCTGCAGCTGCGCTGAGCTCAGGGCAGGGTGTAGCCGGCCTGGCGCAGCAGCTGGCTCACCGCGATCAGCGGCAGGCCGATCAGTGCGGTCGGGTCGCGGTTCTCGATCGCCTCGAACAAGGTGACGCCCAGCCCCTCGCATTTGAAACTGCCGGCGCAGTCCAGCGGCTGCTCGGCGGCCACGTAGCGGACGATTTCGGCATGATCCAGCGTGCGGAAATGGACCCGGGTCCGGTCGCAGGCGGCCAGGACCTCGCCGTCGCGCACCAGGCTCACCGCCGTGTGGAAGTCGACCACCTGGCCGGACATCGCCGCCAGCTGCGCCTGCGCACCCTCGACCGTGCCGGGCTTGCCCAGCGCGGCGCCGTTCAGTTCCGCCACCTGGTCCGAGCCGATCACCCACTGGCCCGGGTGCAGGCGGGCCACGGCCTCTGCCTTGGCCTGCGCCAACCGCACGGCCACGGCCCGTGGGGCCTCGCCGGGGGCGGGGGTCTCATCCACCTCGGGGCGGGCGGTCTGCAGGGGCAGGCCAAGCCGTTCCAGCAGTTCACGGCGGTAGCGGGAGGTGGAGGCAAGCAGCAGTGGGGTCATGCGACAATACCGGGCACGGAAGGGCGGCAGTCTGGCCCCTCGGGGCGGGGATCGGCAACCTGACTGCGCAGGCATTTGACAGCAGCCCGGGCGATCCTTAACATTCAGCGGCTTATGTCCGCAAACGTGCCCGAAATGCTGGATGCTTGGCGGATGGTCGCAGCGCGCAGGCGCTTCGATGGCCAGGTGGATCTAGCGAAATTGACCCGCCTGCAAGGCCTTGTTGCCGATACCGAAGGTCAGTGCACTTATGCACTGGAATTCGCGCACGACGACATCCTGCGGGTATCCTATGTTGAACTGTCCATCGACACCGCGCTGCCGCTGATCTGTCAGCGCAGCCTGCAGCGTTTCCTGTTGCCGGTTTCGATGGTGCAGCGGCTCGGTCTGATCCGCAGCGAAGAGGAAGAATCCTCGCTGCCGGAAGGCTGGGAGCCGTGGCTGGTGCCCGAAGACGGCATGCTGCGACCGCTGGAACTGGTCGAGGACGAACTCGTCCTGGCCGTGCCCGTCGTGCCGTTGTCTCCCGATGGCGAGGCAGTGGACAAGGACTGGGCACCGACCGAAGAAGAAATCAGCAAGGCCAATCCGTTCGCGGCGTTGGCGGCACTGAAAAAACAATAGCAGCCGGATTGTCGTCGGCGGCTGCGGCGAAAGCGAAAACTGTGCTGGGCGCTGGCGTCCTGCGCGACGATACGACGAAGCAAAACGAACCGAGTTTGGAGCAATCCCATGGCTGTGCAGAAATCCCGTGTCACCCCGTCCCGCCGCGGTATGCGCCGTGCGCATGACGCCCTGAGCGCCAAGCAGCTGTCCACCGATCCGACCACCGGTGAAGTGCACCTGCGTCACCACATCACCGCTGACGGTTTCTACCGCGGCAAGAAGGTGATCACGACCAAGTCGAACTCGGCCGTCGAAGAAGATTGATTTGTGAAGGCCGCTGCCCGGTCGGGCGGCGGCCTTTACCCCATTCTTCCCGATCACCACGTTTGGTGATCGTGCTACAGGACATGCAATGAGCAAGCGGATCTACTCGAGGATCGCGGGCACCGGTAGTTATTTGCCCGAAAAAGTGTTGACCAACCAGGATCTGGAGAAAATGGTCGACACCAGCGATGAGTGGATTCAATCGCGCACTGGTATCCGCGAACGGCACATTGCGGCCGAAGGCGAGACCACCAGCGACCTCGGCTACCACGCCGCGGTACGTGCGCTTGAAGCGGCCGGTATCGACGCTTCGCAGCTCGACATGATCGTGGTGGGCACCACCACGCCTGACCTGATTTTCCCCTCCACCGCGTGCCTGATCCAGGCCAAGCTCGGTGCGAGCGGTTGCCCCGCCTTCGACGTCAACGCCGCCTGTTCGGGCTTCGTGTTCGCGTTGAGCGTGGCCGACAAATTCATTCGTTCCGGTGATGCACGCCATGTGCTGGTCATCGGTGCGGAAACCCTGACCCGTATCGTCGACTGGACCGAGCGCACCACCTGCGTGCTGTTCGGCGATGGCGCGGGCGCCGTCGTGCTCAAGGCCGACGAAGACACCGGCATCCTCAGCACCCACCTGCATTCGGATGGCAGCAAGAAAGAACTGCTGTGGAACCCGGTGGGCGTCTCGGCCGGTTTCGGCGAGGGCGACAATGCCCGCGGCGCGATCCTGATGAAGGGCAACGACGTGTTCAAGTACGCCGTCAAGGCGCTGGACTCGGTCGTCGATGAGACCCTGGAAGCCAATGCGCTGACCAAGGCCGACCTGGACTGGCTGATCCCGCACCAGGCCAACCTGCGCATCATCGAAGCCACCGCCAAGCGCCTGGAGATGTCCATGGACCAGGTGGTGGTGACGGTCGACAAGCACGGCAATACGTCCTCGGCCTCCGTGCCGATGGCGCTGGACCACGCGGTCCGCTCCGGCCGTGTGGAGCGCGGCCAGCTGCTGCTGCTGGAAGCCTTCGGCGGCGGCTTCACGTGGGGTTCTGCTCTGCTGCGCTATTGATAGTGTCAGTTACGACAACGTGACGCTGTCGTTACGGCCCCATTACGGGGCCGTAAGCATTTCAGGAGAACTGTCATGGTTGAGCCCATCGTCATCGAAGGGCAGCGCGCCTGGCTGAAGCAGTACGGCGAAGGAAGCCGCGTGGTCGCGCTGGGGCTGCTGAACTTCATCGCCCGCCGCTTCCAGCTTGATGCCCTGCGCCCACCACCGCACCGCGGGGGCGATGCCGCCCGCGAAACCGAAGCCCGCCGCCTGGCCGAACTGCAGGCCCAGGGCGTCAACGTCCCCAGCGTGATCGGCAGCGGCCACGCCGCCCTCGTGCTGGGCGACAACGGTTCCTCGTTCAACACCTGCCTGCGCGAAGCCGACGATGCCGGCCGCGACCGCCTGGTGTCCGCGGCGATGAACGCCATCGCCCAGGCCCACCGCAAAGGCGCTTATTTCGGCCAGCCACTGCCGCGCAACCTGACCTGGGACGGCAACGAGATCGGCTTCATCGATTTCGAAGAAGACCCCCTGGAAGTCATGGACCTCGCCCAGGCCCAGGCCCGCGACTGGCTGATGTTCGGCTACGGCGTGGCCAAGTACTACGAAGATCGGCCGCAGCAGCTGCAGAGCCTGATGGCGCAGGCCATGGACGGCGCCGAAGCGCCGGTCCTCGCCCATGCCCACGATGTCACCGGTCGCCTCCAGGGGCTGGCCCGTTACAGCATGAAAATGGGCCGCTCGGCCCGCGCGCTGGCCCACTCGATCCTGATCGTCCACGGCGCCACGACCCTGGGCGTGCTGATGCTGGCCGTGATCTGCATCGACTTCTTCAGCGACGGCGACCTCGACATCCTCCAGCTGTTCACCTGAGCCCACATACGCGGCAGTACAGACGAAGGGCGACGTTCCCCTTTATCATTCGCCGTTCGATTTTTGCAGGCGGATGATCGCGTGACCGATACCAATCTCGCATTCGTGTTCCCGGGCCAGGGCTCGCAGTCGCTGGGCATGCTGGCCGAACTGGCCGAGCTGCACCCGCAGATCCGCGAGGCCTTCACCGAGGCCTCCGACGGCGCCGGTGTCGACCTCTGGGCCCTTTCCCAGGGCGGCCCGGAGGAAATGCTCAACCGCACCGAGTACACCCAGCCGGCCCTGCTGGCGGCCAGCATCGGCGTCTGGCACGCCTGGAACGCCGTTGGCGGCGCCAAGCCGGCCGTCCTGGCTGGCCACAGCCTGGGCGAGTACACCGCCCTGGTCGCCGCCGGCGCGCTCTCGCTGCGTGACGGCGCCCATCTGGTGCGACTGCGCGGCCAGTTGATGCAGGAAGCCGCCCCGACCGGCGTGGGGGCCATGGCCGCCGTCCTCGGCGCGGAAGACGCCCTCGTCGTAGAGGTCTGCGAACAGGCCGCCGGCAGCCAGGTGGTCGTCCCGGCCAACTACAACTCGCCCGGCCAGATCGTCATCGGTGGCGACGCTGCCGCCGTGGACCGCGCGCTGGCCCTGTTGGCCGAGAAGGGCGTCCGCAAGGCCGTCAAGCTCGCCGTCAGCGTGCCCTCGCACACCCCGCTGATGCGCGAAGCCGCCAACCGCCTGGCTGAAACCATGGCTGGCCTGGACTGGCGCGCCCCGGCCCTGCCGGTGGTGCAGAACGTCGATGCCCGCGTGCATGACGGCGTGGACGCCATCCGCCAGGCGCTGGTCCAGCAGCTGTACCTGCCTGTCCAGTGGACCGGCTGCGTGCAGGCGCTGGCCGCCCGCGGCGTCACCCGGGTGGCCGAATGTGGCCCGGGCAAGGTGCTGAGCGGATTGATCAAACGCATCGACAAATCGCTGGACGCGCGCACACTGTCCACGCCCGCCGATTTCGAGACGGCCCGCGAGACCTGGGCCGCCTGATGTCTTCCGATCGTGCCCGCGCTGGACTGGCCTCGCGCCAGACCGGCCAGGCCGATCCCGTTCGAGGAAATGAGATGAGCAAGCCCCTTCAGGGTGAAATCGCACTGGTCACCGGCGCCAGCCGGGGTATCGGTGCCGCGATCGCCGACGCACTGGCCGCGCAGGGCGCGACCGTCATCGGCACCGCCACCACCGACGCCGGTGCCGCCGCCATTGGTGAGCGCCTGGCTGCCGTGGGTGGCCACGGCCGCGCGCTGAACGTCACCGACGCTGCTGCGCTGGAGGCCGTGCTGGACGGCATCGCCAAGGAATTCGGCGCCATCAGCATCCTGGTCAACAACGCCGGCATCACCCGCGACAATCTGTTGCTGCGGATGAAGGAAGAAGACTGGCAGGCGATCCTGGACACCAACCTGACCAGCGTCTTCCGCACCTCCAAGGCCGTCATGCGCGGCATGATGAAGGCGCGCAAGGGCCGCATCATCAACATCGCCTCGGTGATCGGCGTGACCGGCAATGCCGGCCAGGCCAACTACGCCGCGGCCAAGGCCGGCATCATTGCCTTCTCCAAGTCGCTGGCCAAGGAAATCGGCTCGCGCGGGATCACGGTCAACGTGGTCGCGCCGGGCTTCATCGACACCGACATGACCAAGGCCCTGCCGGAAGAGCAGCGCACCGGCCTGGTCAAGTCGATCGCCCTGGAGCGGCTCGGCGAGCCGTCCGATATCGCCAACGCGGTGGCGTTCCTGGCCGGTCCTTCGGCCAGCTACATCACCGGCGAAACCCTCCATGTGAACGGCGGCATGTACATGCCGTAAGCATGTGGCGCAAGGAGTGCGCCGCAAGTGGTTGATCCGTTTGATGTTTTGCTGCAATGCAAGGTGTCGCTGGTTTCCACTACACTATCCCACGGTCATCCCTCACCGGATGGCGTCATTTTTGAACCACTACTCCATCTGGAGCGATATCCAATGAGCACCATCGAAGAACGCGTCAAGAAAATCGTCGTCGAACAGCTTGGCGTCAAGGAAGAGGAAGTCACCAACAGCGCATCGTTCGTCGATGACCTGGGCGCTGACTCGCTGGACACCGTTGAACTGGTGATGGCGCTGGAAGAAGAGTTCGAGTGCGAAATCCCGGACGAAGAAGCCGAAAAGATCAGCACCGTGCAGGCTGCGATCGACTACATCAACGCCCACGTCAAGGCTTGATGTCAGGCGGCTCGCGCGCGGCCGTAGCGATTGCTGCGACCGCGTGCGGCAAACCCATGGGGCCGCGCTTGCGGCCCTGTGCTTTTGAGCGTTATACCGCGTGATACCCGCAACACCCGGGTCAGGAGAATCTGCAATGAAGCGTCGCGTCGTCGTTACCGGCATGGGCATGGTCTCGCCATTGGGCAATGATATGGCCAGCAGTTGGAAGGGCATCACCGAAGGCCGTTCCGGCATCGGTCCGCTGACCAACGTTTCGCAGTCCTACCTGGACCGTTTCACCACCAAGATCGCAGGTGAGGTCAGGGACTTCGACATCACCGCCGACAACGAACAGTTCGGCAAATTCCGGGTCACTGGCAAGGATGCCAAGAAGATGGACCCGTTCATTCATTACGGCCTCGGTGCCGCCTTCATGGCCTTGAACGATTCGGGCCTGGAGATCACCGACGGCAACGCCGAGCGCGTCGGCGCCATCGTTGGCGCGGGCATCGGCGGCCTGCTGGGCATCGAAGAGCAGACCATCGATTTCCACGAGGGCAAGAAGATCTCGCCCTTCTACGTGCCCAAGACCATCATCAACATGCTCCCGGGCCAGCTGAGCATCATCACCGGCCTTAAGGGTCCGTCGTTCTCGGCGGTCTCCGCCTGCGCGACCTCCAACCACTCCATCGGCACCGCGATGCGCATGATCCAGTACGGCGATGCGGACGTGATGGTGGTCGGTGGTGCCGAGCGCGGCTCCTCGCCGACCGCCCTGGGCGGCTTCTGCGCGATGAAGGCGATGAGCACCCGCAACGATGCACCGGCGGAAGCCTCGCGCCCGTGGGACAAGGAACGCGACGGCTTCGTGCTGGGCGACGGTGCCGGCATCCTGATCCTGGAAGAGTACGAACACGCCAAGGCGCGTGGCGCGCGCATCTATGCCGAGCTGGCCGGTTTCGGCGCCAGCTCGGATGCGTACCATATGACCGCCCCGAGCGAGAACGGCGAAGGCGCGGCACGCTGCATGACCATGGCGTTGAAGGACGCCGGCGTGACCCCGGAGCAGGTCGGTTACCTCAACGCGCACGGCACCTCCACGCCGCTGGGCGACCTGGGCGAAACCATGGCCATGAAGACCGCCTTCGGTGACCACGCCTACAAGATGATGGTCAGCTCCACCAAGTCGATGACCGGCCACCTGCTCGGCGCGGCCGGCGGCGTGGAAGCGATCTTCTCGGTGCTGGCGCTGCGCGACAACATCATTCCGCCGACCATCAACCTGCATGAAGCGGGCGAGGGCTGCGACCTGGATTACGTGCCCAACACCGCACGCGAGGCCAAGGTCGATGTGGTGATGTCCAACGGCTTCGGCTTCGGCGGCACCAACGGCACGCTGGTGTTCAAGCGCGTCTGACCGCCCGTTCCGTGCACTCCCACCCGGGCCGCCATCATGGCGGCCTTGGTGTATCTGGCCCCCGCGCACGCTGCGCGCCCTTCCGGTGTCCTGTCATGTTCCAGACGCTTCCGCTGCCCGCCACCACCGACCTGCTGGCCCTGCAGCGCCTGGCCCCGCAGCGCTACCCGCTGCTGATGGAGTCCACCGCCTCGGGCACCGCGCAGGGGCGCTGGGACCTGCTGCTGATGGGCAGCGGCGAAGCGCTCGCGCTGCACGCCGACGGCGTGGTGCGTGATGCCGATGGCGTGGCGCATGACGGCCGCTTCCTCGACGTGCTGGACGCGCACTGGGCCGCCCTGCGGTTGCCGCGCGAGGAGACGACACTGCCGTTCCGCGGTGGCTGGGCACTGATGCTGGATTACGAACTGGCCGGGCAGATCGAAGACGTGCTGGCCTTGCCGGCGCGCGCCGATGGGCTGCCGTCCGCGCTGGCGCTGCGCTGCCCGGCGGCCGTGCTGCACGATCGCGTGCTCGGCCAGTTCCATGCCGTGTGCGAGAGCGGTCAGGCCGCGCTGCTGCAGACCCTGCAGGACGACCTTGCCGCGGCCGCCGCGCTGGCCCCGTTGCCGACGTGGCAGCCCCCGGTGGCGATCGGCGAAGACGCGCCACCGCGCTTCACCGACGGCGTCGGCAGGGTGATCGATTACCTGCGCGCGGGTGACGTGTTCCAGGTGAACCTGTCCCGCCGCTGGAGCGCGCAGTTCACCGAGGCGCTCTCGCCACAGGCGCTGTACGCGCAGCTGCGCGTGGCCAACCCCGCACCGTTCGCCGGGCTGTTCATGGCGCAGGGCAGGGCGGTGGTCAGCTCTTCGCCCGAGCGCCTGGTCTCGGTGCATGGCGATGACGTGCAGACCCGCCCGATCGCCGGCACCCGCCCGCGTTTCGCTGGCGACGACGATGCCGCGCGGATCCAGGAACTGGTCGGCCATCCCAAGGAGCGCGCCGAGCACGTGATGCTGATCGATCTGGAGCGCAACGACCTCGGCCGCATCTGTGCGCCGGGCAGCGTGGAGGTGGATGAGCTGATGACCGTGGAGAGCTACGCCCACGTGCACCACATCGTCAGCAACGTGCGTGGCCGCCTGCGCGAGGACGTCAGCCCCGGCCAGGTGATCGCCGCGACCTTCCCCGGCGGCACCATCACCGGCTGCCCCAAGGTGCGCTGCATGCAGATCATCGCCGAGCTGGAGCAGACCGCGCGCGGCGCCTACACCGGCGCGTTCGGCTGGCTGAACCGCGATGGCGACCTGGACCTGAACATCCTGATCCGGACCGCCGAAGTGGCCGGCGATACCGCCAACTTCCGCACCGGGGCCGGGATCGTGGTCGATTCGGTGGCCGACAAGGAACTGGACGAGACCCGCGCCAAGGCCCGTGGCCTGCTGCGGGCGCTGGGCAGCGATGCCTGAGCCGTTTGGCGGTGTGCAGTACCCGCGCGGTATGCTGCGCGGCGAAGAATTTGATTCGAGGTGACCATGGCGGGTGCGAAACGGGGATGTCTGGCCGTACTGGCCGTGTTGCTGGTGCTGGCCCTGCTGGTCGCGGCCGCAGGCGCATGGTTCTGGCATCGCCAGGGCGCGTTCGCCGATGCGCCGGTCACCCCCAGTGCGGAGAGCGTGGTGATCGCCTCGGGGGACGGCTTCAGCACCGTGCTCGGCAAGCTGCGCCAGGCCGGCGTGGACGAAGGCAGCGACACCCAGTGGCAGCTGCTGGCACGCCAGCTAGATGCCGCCGGCAAGCTCAAGGTGGGTGAATACGCGCTCGACCCGGCGCTGACCCCGCGCGAGCTGCTGACCCGCATGCGCCAGGGCCGCGTCCTGCAGCACCGCGTCACCATCGTGGAAGGCTGGAACATCCGCCAGCTGCGCGCTGCGCTCAAGCGCGCCGATCCGCTGGTGCACACCACCGATGCGCTGGACGATGCCGCGCTGATGAAGGCGATCGGCTTCCCCGGCGAACACCCGGAAGGCCGTTTCCTGCCCGAGACCTACGTCTACCAGCGCGGTGACAGCGACATCGACGTGCTCAAGCGCGCGCATGCCGCGATGGAAAAAGAACTCACTGCCGCGTGGGACAGCCGCGTGGACGATCTGCCGCTGAACTCGCCGTATGAGCTGCTGATCCTCGCCTCGATCATCGAGAAGGAAACCGCACTGCCCAGCGAGCGCCCGCAGATCGCCGGGGTGTTCATGCGCCGCCTGAAGATCGGCATGCGGCTGCAGACCGACCCGACCGTGATCTACGGCATCGGCAGCAGCTACGACGGCAACATCCGCAAGCGCGACCTCACCACCGATACGCCGTACAACACGTACACGCGCGCCGGCCTGACCCCGACCCCGATCGCCATGCCCGGGCGTGACGCGCTGCATGCCGCCGCGCAGCCAGCCAAGGGGGACGCGCTGTACTTCGTGGCCGTGGGCGATGGCAGTGGCGCGCACATCTTCTCGGCCAACTACACCGACCACAACGCCGCCGTTGCCCGCTACCTGCAGCAACTGCGCAGCAAACGCACCAACGAGGCCGCCCCCCAATGAGTCCCGCGCTGCACCGGCACCCGCACTTCGTCAGCCTGGAAGGGGGCGAGGGCGCCGGCAAGACCACCGCCATCAACGCGATCCGCGAGGCCCTGCAGGCGCGTGGGCATGAGGTGGTGCTGACCCGCGAGCCCGGCGGCACCGCGCTGGCCGAGCGCATCCGCGCGCTGGTGCTCAAGCCGGACGAGGAGATCGCCGCCGAGCCGCTCTCGGCCGAAGCCGAGCTGCTGCTGGTGTTCGCCGCCCGCGCCCAGCACGTGCGCCAGGTGATCGCCCCGGCGCTGCAGCGCGGCGCCTATGTGCTGTGCGACCGCTTCACCGATTCCAGCTACGCCTACCAGGGCGGTGGCCGCGGCCTGGACCCGGCCTGGATCGCCGATCTGGAGCGCCGCGCCGTCGGCCTGCTGCCCGGCCTGACCCTGCTGCTGGATGTGGACGTAGCGGTCGGCCGTGCGCGCGCCAACGGCCGCGACCTGTGGCCGGACCGCATTGAAAGCGAGCACGATGATTTCTTCCAGCGGGTGCGCGCGGTGTTCCGCCAGCGTTCCAGCGAGGACCCCGCACGTTACCGCCTGATCGATGCCAGCCAAGACCAGGCCGGCGTCGCCGGCGCGGTGGTGGCGGCCGTGGATGCATGGTTGGCACAGGAGCCGGAACGTGGCTGAACCCTTTTCCCCCTGGCAGCAGCGCGCCTATGACCAGACCGTGGCCGCGCTCGACGCCGGTCGCCTCGGCCATGGCCTGCTGTTCTGCGGCCCGGCCGGCCTGGGCAAGCTGGGCGTCGCGCTGCGGCTGGCCGAGCACGTGCTGGGGCAGGGCGAACCTGCCGCGGCCAAGCGCAGCGCCCAGCTGCTGGCCGCGGGGACCCACCCGGACCTGCAGCGGATCTCGTTCATTCCCAACAAATCCGGCGACAAGCTGCGCACCGAAATCGTGATCGAGCAGATCCGCGAGGTCTCGCAGAAGCTCTCGCTGACCCCCCAGTACGGCGTGGCCCAGGTGGTGATCGTCGATCCTGCCGACGCCATCAACCGCGCCGCCTGCAACGCCCTGCTCAAGACCCTGGAAGAGCCGCAGCCCGGCCGTTACCTGTGGCTGATCAGCGCCGACCCCGCCCGCCTGCCGGCCACCATCCGCAGCCGCTGCCAGCGCCTGGAGTTCAAGCTGCCGCCGCGCGAGGAAGCGCTCGCCTGGCTGCAGACCCTGGGCCACAGCGAGGCCAGCGCCCGCGAAGCGCTGGACGCCGCGCGTGGCCATCCCGGCCTGGCCGACCAGTGGCTGCGCGAGGACGGCCTGGCCCTGCGCCGCCAGGTCGCTACGGATCTGGAAGCGCTCGTCGCCGGCCGCGCCGGCGCGGTGGAACTGGCCCAGCGCTGGACCGCCGACGACAACGCCGCCCTGCGCCTGCGCCACGCCGCCGATCTCGCCCTGGCCCAGGCCACCGGCGGTGGCTTGACCGATCCTGATCGATTGCACAAGCTGGCCGCCTGGTTCGATGCGGCCAACCGCACCCGCGACCTGCTGCGCACCACGGTGCGCGCCGATCTTGCGGTGGTTGAGCTGCTGCTGGCCTGGGGAAAGGTCAACGAACGGCACGCCAAGGGGAATAGAGCATGAGCGCCACCAACGCCCGACAGGGCATCCTGTCCCTTGCCGTCAAGGACAAGGCCGCGCTGTACAGCGCCTACATGCCGTTCGTGAAGAACGGCGGCATCTTCGTGCCCACGCCCAAGCGCTACTTCCTGGGCGATGAGGTGTTCCTGCTGCTCACCCTGCCGGACTCCGGCGAGCGCCTGCCGGTGGCCGGCAAGGTGATCTGGGTGACCCCCGCCGGGGCCCAGGGCAACCGCGCGGCAGGCATCGGCGTACAGCTGGCCGATGGTGCGGAAGGGGAGACCGTCCGCCACCGGATCGAGACCCTGCTGGCCGGCATCCTGACCGCGGACAAGCCCACGCACACGATGTGAAGAAATTTCGGCGAAACCGTTGACGTCCAAATTTGCCGCCCTATAATGAGCGGCTCAGCAGCATCGGGCGGTTAGCTCAGCGGTAGAGCATTGCCTTCACACGGCAAGGGTCACAAGTTCGAACCTTGTACCGCCCACCATGATTCAGTCGAAAAAGCCTCCGGAAACGGCGGCTTTTTTGTTGGTTGTGCGCTCCACCTGCCGCTTATCGCGGAGCTGATCGTCAATGCGTTGGCTGCCAGCGCTCTCCGCTATGAGCGCTATTCCCCCGCACCATCGGCCAGGCTGTCCCAGATGCGCCCGTCACGTTGCGCTTCCGTGGTGATGTTGACCACCGCCTGTTCGCCCAGACGATCACGCAACTGCTGCAGATACAGGCTGCGAGGTGTCACCACCTGGCCCATCGACTGCACGATCCCCGCTGGCTCCTCCGGCGGGAATTTCCCGGGTGCAATAGCGCCCACCTGTCCCACGCTCCAGTTCATCGCGAAGGGCGGCGCCTGGACCACGTAGATGTCGTGCTCGGTGTTCCAGAACATCTGCTGTGCGCCTGCCCACCCGTGTCCCGTGCCGCTGTACCGGCGGTTCTGCGCTCGCAGCATGTATCCCTTGGTGTTGTCGTACAGCGTGCCGGTGGACCAGCGGTGATGGGGGCCGCTGTCGTTGCTGTCGCCCACGGCCAGGCAGTCCAGAAACACGTTGGGGCCGGGCACCCGTGCACCGATGACGAAGGTATGCCGGCCGCCCTGGTTGTAGCAGCGCTGGATCAGATTGAAGGCGGCGTTGCCCTCGTACAGGAACACATAGCGGCGGGCGCCCTGGGTCTCGCCATACCTCGGGTCGAGATAGGCGATGTCCTGGAGGGTATTGAACTGCGCGCCGTTGCGGGTCACGAAGCCATGCGATACATAACGCACGGTCACGTCGCGAACCCATGAGTTGTAGGTTGCACCCAGGCGGAGTGCGGTAAAGGGGCCGGCATCGGCGGTGCCGTTGACCGTGCCGGTCTCGGGGTCACCTTCAAGGCGGAGGTCTTCGATGCCGACTTGGGAGATGCGGATCGGATCCGTGCGATAGATGCTGCCGCCACCAAAGCGGGACTCGATGGCATCCATGATCGGGGCATCGAGAGTGATGGTGTCATGGTCTACCGCGGTGACGACGCGTTCGCTGTACACGGCATAGTCGCTGGCCGTCCACCGGTATCGCGCGGTATCGATGCCCTCTGGGCCGACCCAGCGCGCGTTGGGTTCCCTCGCGATCGACACCGTATCGCCCACGCGATAGCCGGCTGCGGACGTTAACTTGATCCGCATCGCCCCCACCGGGACGTAGTCCATGTTGATTGCGGTACGGCGTGGATCCAGAGCGGCGCGGGGAACCGCGGATTCGCTGCTGCCCACTTCAAGAATTCTGCCCTGCCGATCGCTGATTTCGGAGCGGACCACCGTGCCGTCTGCACCTCGCCCTTCACCGCGCAGCACCACGCCGCCTGCACGGATGGTCAGCGTCCTGCTCACCCTGTAGTGGCCGCGACGGAGCAGGACCGCGCCGCGCAGGCCCCGGCTGTCCGTGGCACGTAGGGAGACCGCATCGATCGCTGCCTGGATGCGGGGATAGTCGTCACCCTCCGCGTTTGGCTCAAGGACCTCAATAACAGGAATGCTGGAGCGGGTGGGCAGGCTGACGCCGCCTCCCTGGTAGCCGGCGCGGGAGAAGTCCGGGAGGATGTTGCGGGCCTGATCGCCACCGCGCTCGGTATACACGCCATAGCGAAGCAATCCATCGCTGCCCAGGCTTGCCAAAGGGGCGTCTTTGGCACGGTTGATGGGGTGGGTGAAGGCGCTGGTCTGATAATCCGGCTCCGCCGCTGACAGGGTAGCGAATGGCCAGACTGGCAAGGCCACGACCGTCAGCATGGCGACTCGCCAAAACGCCGGGGGCAAAGGCATGCGGGCGACTTCCTTCCAGGAGGCGTGGCCTGCAATGTTAGCAACTGCTGCCATACCTTCAGTCCGTGCAGCGAGTCCGGCAGGTCTGCTATTGGCCGAAAGCGGAAGCTTGTTGATATCGCTCGATCGGTGTCTGGAAGTCCAGGGTCTTGCGTGGCCTCTCGTTTAGTTGCCTGGCCACGCTGTTGAGCTTGGCTTGGGAGAAGCTCGACAGATCAACGCCTTTCGGGAATTACTGACGCAGCAGCCCGTTCGTGTTTTCGTTCGAGCCGCGCTGCCAAAGACGCTCGCGAATCGACGCGGTGTCGCTGATGCGGCCGTGGTCCGCCTCCGCAACACTCCTGCTGCTTGGGCAGCTGTCTGTGTTTCATCGAACATATGAAACCGCCACCCAAAGCGGACACCACGGGCGACGACTCAGCGC
>NZ_KV791275.1:0-6992 GCF_001807865.1 Stenotrophomonas sp. HMSC10F06
CGCCGTGACGGTGGGGCGGGCAATGGCCCGCGCAACGGCAACCGCGGCGGCCCGTCCGGCCCCCGTCCGGGCAGCGCGGCACCGCCGGCCAACAATGCGCTGGCCGATGCCTTCGCCCGGGCCAAGCGCGGCGGCTGAGCCTGCTACCGTTGCCTGCCAGGGGCCGCCTTCGGGCGGCCTTTGGCGTTTTCGGGGGTCTGGGTGGCCGTGGGCACTTCTGGTTTGACGCATGTTTACGCACACTTCCCGTTGAATGCCCGTAGGGTGGGTGGACGGCGGGGAGCCCAGATGACAGACGACCAGGCAGGACCGGGCAACCGGGCGGGCCGCAGCGCCGATCACCGCGCGGCGGCAGGGCTGTGCGCGGCCTGCCGGCGCGGAGGGCGCCCATGAGCCAGTCACCGACCGGCGCCTCCGACGCTGCCGAAGCGGCCGAAGCGCTGCGTGAGATGGCCGAGCAGCGCCATCGGCTGGAAATGATCGTCGAAGGCACCGCGGCCGGCACCTGGGACTGGAACATCCCGGGCGGGCAGATGCGGGTCAACGAGCGCTGGGCAGAGATCGTGGGCTACACCCGCGAGGAACTCGCCCCGATCACGCCCGACACCTTCTTCCGGCTGGTGCATCCCGACGATCTGGCCCAATCCAACGCGCTGCTCAGCGCGCATCTGGAGGGACGCTCGCCGCACTACGACAGCCTGTGCCGGATGCGCCACAAGCAGGGCCACTGGATCTGGGTGCAGGACCGTGGCCGCGTCTACGAGCGCGATGCGCAGGGCCGCCCGCTGTGGATGGCCGGTGCCCATGCCGACGTCACCGATCTGCAGCAGGCCCGGCAGGACGCGGCCAACATGCGCCAGCGCCTGCAGGCGGTGGTGGATGCCTCCGATGAGGTTGCGGTGATCGCCACCGACATCAATGGGGTGGTGAACCTGTTCAATACCGGCGCCCAGAAGCTGCTGGGCTACCGGCCCGAGGAGGTGATCGGGCGGGTCAACCCCGGTCTGTTCCATGATCCGGACGAGATGCGTGCCTACCTGCAGCCCCAGATGGATGCGGAGGGGCGGATGCCGACCATTTTCGAGGCACTGACCGCGCACGCTGCCCAAGGCACGTGGTCGCACCAATGGACCTTCCTGCGCAAGGACGGCGAGCGGCGCCAGGTGCGGTTGTCGATCAGCCCACTGGACGGCGCGGGGGGCAGCCGGATCGGCTATGTCGGCATGGCGGTCGATCTCACCCCGCTGCTGCAGGTGCGCGAGCAGGCCTTCGTCGCGGCCGAGAAGTTTGCCGGGGCGTTCTCTTCGGCGGCGCTGGGCATGGCCCTGGTCTCGCTGGAAGGGCGTTGGCTGGACGTCAACGATTCGCTGTGCGGCATCCTCGGTTACACCCGTGCCGAACTGCTGCAGATCGACTTCCAGACACTGACGCATCCGGATGACCTGCACACCGACCTGGCCCTGCTCGGTGACCTGCTGGCCGGCCGTCGCGAGCACTACCACATGGAGAAGCGCTATCTGGGCAAGGCCGGCAACCTGGTCTGGGGGCGGCTGTCGGTCTCGCTGGTCCGCACCGAGAATGGCGAGCCGCTGCATTTCGTTTCGCAGATCCAGGACGTGACCGCGCAGCGGCTCAGCGGCCAGCAGCTGCGCGAATCCGAGCAGCGCACCCGCGTCACCCTGGATGCGGTGGCCGACATGGTACTCACCCTGGATCTGCACGGGGGCATCCAGTACGCCAATGCCGCGGCCACGCGCGCGCTGGCCGGGGAGGGCGCCGAGGCCCTGGCCGGCAGCCAGCTGCAGGAGGTGATGGAACTCACCACCGAGTACGCGCCGCGCTCACCGCTGGATGTGGCCGTGCTGCTCGACCCGGACAGCAACGCGGTCGATCTGCATTCGGACCTGTTGCTGTCGGTCGGTGCCCACCTGCTGCCGGTCGACCTTACCCGTGCCTGGCTGCGCGATGAGCAGGGGCAGGTCAGCGGCGCGGTCTGGGTGATCCGTGATGTCACCCAGCAGCGCGCCCGCCAGCGCGAAGCCCGGCATCTGGCCGAGATCGACCCGCTGACCGAACTGAGCAACCGGCGCGGTTTCGAGGCGCACCTGCAACAGGCCATCACCCGGGTCGCGCGGACCGGGCAGTCGGCCTCGTTGATGTACATCGACCTGGACCACTTCAAGCCGGTCAACGATACCCACGGCCATCTGGCCGGCGATGCCGTGCTGTGGGCGGTGGCCAGCGTGCTGCGGCACGGCGTGCGCGATTCGGACATCGTGGCGCGGCTGGGCGGCGACGAGTTCGCGGTGATCCTGGCCGGCTGTTCGCTCAAGCGTGCCCGGCGCATCGCCAGCGACCTGCTCGAGGCGATGCGCGGGTTGTCCATCCCCTGGGATCAGCGCCGGTTGAGCGTGGGGGCCAGCATCGGGATCGCCCCGCTGTTCGGGGGCATGAGCGTGGATGATGCCGTGGCCGCCGCCGACGCCCAGTGCTACCGGGCCAAGGCGATGGGGCGCGACAACGTGCAGGTCGAAGCCCTGGGGCTGGGCGCGGTCGACCCGCTGGACGCCCTCGATGCCAGCGAAAGCGGCGAGTAGGCGCCGGACCAGTCTGCATCACAGGGCGGGGATGCTGGCCCTAAAGCTTTCAGAACACGCGCCGTTATATGACTCGCAGTTGCTGCCTGTCTGCTCACGTGGATATCTGGCCGTACACCTTTTTCATGGTTCATGTTCACCGGCTTGCCCGGTGTTTGAAGTCCATCGAAGCAACGTCATCCCCACTGGCGGTCTTCGTGAGTCCCAGCCAACGGAATACCGCCACCGGGCCACCGCCCGGCGCTGACCTATTCGCTAACAGGACACCGAGGTCTAGAGATGATTACTTCAGGCTTGCACACGCATGTGCCAGGTCGTGGCAACGACGCCGACGCCGGCACGTTGTGGCGTTCGCTCACGGCATTGTTCGTTTCCCGACGCGCCGCCCATGGCGCCGCGGCATCGGCCGCCCTGCAACGGCAGGCCGAGCTGGAGGACCAGGTCAAGGCCCTGCATCGGGTCCAGGCGGTGATCGAGTTCCATCTCGATGGCACCATCGTCCATGCCAACGACAACTTCCTGCAGACGCTGGGCTACACCCTGGAGGAGATCCAGGGCAAGCATCACGCGATGTTCGTCGATGCCGAGTACGCGCAGAGCCGGGAGTACCGCGACTTCTGGGCCAACCTGCGTCGCGGCGAGTTCGATGCGGGCCAGTACCGGCGGATCGGCAAGGGTGGCCGCGAGATCTGGATCCAGGCGTCCTACAACCCGGTGTTCGACAGCAACGGGCGGCCGTACAAGGTGGTCAAGTTCGCGACCGACATCACCGCGCAGAAATTCCAGGCGGCCGACTTCGCCGGGCAACTGGCGGCCATCAACAAATCACAGGCGGTGATCGAGTTCGACCTTGAAGGTCGCATCCTGGCCGCCAATGAGAACTTCCTCGCTGCCATGGGCTACGCATTGGAGGAGGTGCGCGGGCAGCATCATTCGATGTTCGCCGAACCCGAGCATCGCCAGAGCGCGGAGTACCGCGCGTTCTGGGCGAAACTGGGCCGTGGCGAGTACGATGCCGGCCAGTACAAGCGCCTGGGCAAAGGCGGGCGCGAGGTCTGGATCCAGGCCTCGTACAACCCGATCTATGACATGAACGGACGCCCGTTCAAAGTGGTCAAGTACGCCACCGATATCACCGCGCAGGTGCGTGACACCCTGGCGCTGCAGCAGGCCGTCGCGCAGACACGCGAAGTGGTGGCCGCAGCGCAGGCCGGCGATCTGACCGGCCATATCGCCACCCAGGACAAGACCGGCCCGATCGCCGAGTTGTGCGAGGGCATCAATGCGCTGGTCGAAGCGATGGCCGGCATCATCACCCAGATCAAGCTGGCGGCGGACACCATTGCCGTAGGTGCCAGCGAGATCGCCGAAGGCAACAGCGACCTGTCCGTGCGCACCGAGCAGCAGGCCGCTTCGCTGGAGGAGACCGCCGTCTCGATGAAGGGGCTGACCGCCACCGTGCGCCGCACCGCCGACAATGCCCGCCAGGCCAATCAGCTGGCCGGTGGCGCGGTCGAGGTGGCGGCGCAGGGTGGGCAGGTGGTGCACGAGGTGGTTTCGACCATGTCGCTGATCAACGACTCCTCGCGCCGTATCGTCGACATCATCGGGGTGATCGACGGCATCGCGTTCCAGACCAACATCCTGGCGCTCAACGCGGCAGTGGAGGCGGCGCGCGCGGGTGAACATGGCCGCGGGTTTGCCGTGGTCGCCTCTGAAATCCGCTCGCTGTCGCAGCGTTCGGCCGAGGCCGCCAAGGAGATCAAGCAACTGATCGGCGACTCGGTCGAGAAGGTCGGGGCGGGCACGCGCCAGGTCGAGAGCGCGGGGCGCACCATGGACGAGATCGTGGTCAGCGTGAAGCGCGTGAGTGATCTGATGGCCGATATCAGTACCGCCGCCCAGCAGCAGAGCGAGGGCATCGAGCAGATCAACCAGGTGGTCGAGCACATCGACGAGAGCACGCAGCAGAACGCCGCGCTGGTGGAGGAGGCGTCGGCGGCTGCCCGCAGCATGGAAGAGCAGTCCACCCGGCTGCTGCAGACGGTGGCGGCGTTCCGGGTGGCGGGGGCAGGTGCGCCTCGCGCGGCGCACCTCAATCCCACTGCTGGCCAGCCCGCACTGCGTCTGGTCTGACGCACAACGAAAAACGCCCCGGATCCGTCGATCCGGGGCGTTCTGGTTTTCCATGGTGCCGAAGGTGGGACTCGAACCCACACGCTTTTAAGGGCGGCGGATTTTGAGTCCGCTGCGTCTACCGATTCCGCCACTTCGGCTGGCTGGCCGCGTAGTGTATACAAGATGTGGAGGTTTGTGCAGACCTGAATGCTTAAGTCGGCGTCAGGGTTTCACCTACACAGGACGCTATACTCATCGCGCTGAACCATACAGGGAGTCGTCATGAGCGCGCTGCAGGATCTTCGGGTGCTGGTGGTCGAGAACGACGAAATGAGTGCGGCGCTGCTGCAGATGCAGCTGGCACAGTCCGGCGCCGTGGTGGTGGGGTTGGCCGCGTCGGTGCCGGAGGCACTGCGCCTGCTCGGCGAGACCCGGCCCCAGGTGGTGCTGCTGGATTACCGCCTGGCCAACAACGAGACCAGTGAGGCGGTGGCTGCGGCCCTGGCGGTCCGCCAGATCCCCTTCGTGCTGGCCACCGGCATGGCCACCGAGCATCTGCCCGAGGCCTTCCGCTCGGGCATCATTCTGACCAAGCCCTACCTGACGGCCGAATTGAACGCCGCGCTGGGGCGCGCACGGGCAGGGGACTCGGTTACCGGCTGAGTGGGCGTCACGCCGCTTCGGCGTGCGCCAGTGATACCGGTTCGCGGTCGTCCAGGATCCGGTACAGCGCGGCCAGGTCTGCCGGGTCGGGGTTCAACCAGGCATCGAGATGTTCGCGCCGGATCGGCACGATACAGCGGTCATGGCCGGTGCGCGCCACCTCCGTGGGCGGCTCGTCGGTGATCGCGGCGAACGACAACAGCCGGCCTTCCGGGCCTTCCCATTCCGACCACAGGCAGGCGATCAGCAGATCGCGCGGCGGCTGCGGGCTGAATTGGAGCACGACGTTCTCGGCTTTCTCGCCCGGCGACAGCGGGCGCTGCTCCAGTGCGTGACGCGGCACGTGTTCGTAGAACGACTGCACCACCACCACGCCATGCCGATGGCCGAACGCGGATTTCCAGTACGCCTCCAGGCTGTCGCGGCGCGCGTTGTAGGTGCCGGGATACAACACGTCGTTGCGCGCGGGCTTGTCCGGCAGCCGGCATTGGTAGCGCATCGGCTTGATCACGCGCTGGCCCTGCTCGGACACGATCACCGGCGCATAGACGCCGGGGAAAATGCGGCTGTCGCGCGGCACCAGGCCGGCGCGCTGCAGATCGGACAGGCGCGTCTGCGCACGTTCAATCCGGTTGCCCGCCACGCGTAGTTCATTGCGCGCCTTCTGCGTGGGACGTGCGGCCAGGTGTTCTTCGGCCGCCTTCCGCCGGGCGCTCTGCAGGCGCACCTCCTCATCCAGCGCCTGCATCTCCTCGGCATGCCATTGCTGTATTCGCGCCACGATCTCCTGGCCCTGCGCGGTGCGCGCGCCGGCGAAGCCATCGTCCATCGCCTTGGGCGTTTTCGGGCGTTGCTTGCCGGCGTCGTGGGCATACAGCTGGGCGAACTCGTCCAGGGACAGCATGGCCCCGTACTCACGGACCAGCTTGGTGTAATCGGCGCGGATCTGGGCGGAATAGCACATGGCGACGGAACAGGGTGGGCAGGGGGACAGGATAGGCCGGTGGGTCGCACATGCTGCGAATACGTTCGGGCATGCTGAGCGTCCATTCATTGCCGGACCCGTCTCATGTCGCTGCCTGCTGGTGTTCATTGCATCCCCCTGGCGCCCAGCGTGGAGGAATACCGCGCGCTGCGGGTGCTGGCCGGCCTGAGCCCGAAAACGGCCGAGGCGGCGGCGCGTGGCCTGCCCAACACGGTCTTCGGTGTGAGCCTGCGCGAGGATGACCGGTTGCTGGCGATGGGCCGGCTCATCGGCGACGGCAGCTGCTTCCTGCAGGTGGTGGATATCGCCGTGGTCCCGGACCGCCAGGGGCAGGGCCTGGGCAAGGCGGTGATGGCCGAGCTCGATGCCTGGCTGCACGCGAATGCGCAAGGTGCGTATGTGAGCCTGATCGCCGATGGCCAGGCGCACCGGCTGTATGCGCAGTTCGGTTTCACCGTGACCGCGCCGCGCTCGGTGGGCATGGCGAAGGTGGTGGCGTAGGCCCCATAAACAAACAGCCCCGACCGAGGTCAGGGCTGTTTGTTTGAAGCTGGCGTCCCCACGGGGATTCGAACCCCGGTCGCCACCGTGAAAGGGTGATGTCCTAGGCCTCTAGACGATGGGGACGC
>NZ_KV791276.1:0-17679 GCF_001807865.1 Stenotrophomonas sp. HMSC10F06
TTCGCGCAAAAAATCCCGCTCCTTGGTGATCCGGGCCAACTCGCGCTTGAGCCGGGCAACTTCCTCGTCACGCGGGCTACCGGTGCCAACAAAGGCGGCTTTTCCCACCGCCTGTGCCTCCCGCTTCCAGCGAGTCAGCAGGCTGTCACGGATGCCCAGCTCACGGGCTACCTGAGCGCAGCTGACACCTGGCCGACTGGCTTGCTCCACCGCACCACGCTTGAACTCGGCACTGAACTTACGACGCTTTGACATGAACACTCCTCATGGCCTGAATCGGCCTTCTTGTAAGTGTCCGTGAAAACGGGGGTGAACCCCCCAAATAGTCAGGCGCTCAAGGTCTGCACTGACGGCTCTGCAGCCATGTCTACGCCTCACCGTCATAGGGCCTCCCTTCCCCGGGGGGGGGCATAGGCCTTGATGGCGGTATCAGTCGATACCCAACCCGCGGCAGCGTCTGGATCATCTTTTCCTCAAACGGACCATCAATGCTTCGCCGCAGGCTGGACATCTGTGATCGCAGAAGATCCCCGTCGGGCAGGTCGTCACCCCAGAGAGTGTGCTCAAGCTGCCGCCTGGTCACAGCGGCAGGACTTGCCCGCATCAGCGCTTCAAGGAGCTTCCTGCAAGCTGGGTACAGATGCAGTCGTTTTCCAGCCCGTGTGGCCTCCAACGTACTCAGGTCCAACGTGAGCTCTCCGATCAGCAGCCGCCTCCTTGTTACGCGTCCCTCCGTACGGGAAACCAACGCCTCTAGGCGAACTTCGAGCTCCGGGAGCTCAAAAGGCTTGGTCACATAGTCATCTGCACCGGAGCGGAAAGCGATGATTTTGTCCGAGAGCGCAACCTTTGCAGCCAACATCACAACAGGAACTGAAACACCGTGATTCAACCGCAGCCTTCTCAGAACCTCCGGGCCTTCCATGCGAGGAAGCATCCAATCAAGAATGACTGCGTCGTAACCATTGGACGCCGCAAAGTGAAGGCCGGCGATGCCGTCCCCGATGGTATCAAGCTGATGCCCTCGGGCCTCGAAGTAGGCCAGAATCTTCAAAGCGACTTCTCGATCGCGCTCAATCACTAGAATTCGCATGTCACGACTGACGGAAGCCAAGGAGCCTCAGCGCATTGAATACAACCAACAAGGTTGAACCTTCATGCACTGCCACAGCCGGTCCAATGCCAAGACCTAGGATGGTCGCAGGAACCAACAACGCTACGACGCCCAGGCTCACATACACGTTCTGACGGATCACCCGTTTCGTGCGTCGACTAAGCGCTACAGAGAATGCAACCTGTCTCAAATCCTCAGACATAAGCGCGACGTCGGCAGTCTCCAGCGCTACGTCCGAAGAGGCGGCACCCATTGCAATTCCGACGCTGGCACTAGCCATTGCGGGTGCGTCATTCACACCGTCGCCGACCATTGCCACTCGCTCCGTCTCCTTCAACTGACGTATTGCCTTCACCTTGTCGTCAGGCATGAGATTTCCCCATGCCTCGTTTAGACCCACGTCCGTTGCCACGGCTTGAGCTACAGTCTGGTGGTCGCCAGAGATCATGATCATTCGTTGGATGCCCAAGCGCCTTAGCTTGTCCAGGGCTTCACGCGCCTCTGGCCGGGGCGTATCCATAAGGCCGATGACACCTAGGTCGCGATCACCTAGGCGAACGGCCATCGTGGTTCTGCCGGCGTTACGGAGCTCCTCAATGGCAGACTCCGCACCCGCGGATAGAGCGCCAATGCCGTCGTTACCGAACATTTCTGCCTTTCCTATCCACACGTCAATGCCGTTCACCTTCGCCTGAACGCCTCTTCCAGCGAAGTTAGCGAGGTCTGTCGCTACCATGACCGGTCCATCGCCCAGGCGAGTATTACCATCTCGAACGATAGCTGCGGCCAAAGGGTGGTCACTTAAAGCCTCGACGGCGACGGCAACGTGAAGCAGTTCCTGCTCTGTCGTTCCCTGCATCACTTTGATGTCGGTAATTCGCGGCTTGCCTTCAGTGAGCGTTCCAGTCTTGTCGAACGCGATGGCGCGGATCATTCCTAGCTCTTCGAGTGGCGCCCCACCTTTGATGAGCACACCACCACGTGCCGCTCTTGCGATGCCCGCCAGAACAGCACTTGGCGTGGCTATGGCCAGTGCACAGGGGCTCGCTGCCACCAAAACTGCCATAGCACGATAGAAGCTGTCACGGAATGGCTCATCAACCACAACCCAGGAGAAAAGGAGGAGCACAGCCAGAATCAACACCGCGGGAACGAATACTCTCTCGAACTTGTCCGTGAAGCGCTGCGTGGGCGACTTCCTAGTCTCAGCCTCACTTACCATCTTGACGACGCGGGCCAGTGCCGATTCGCCTGATCGACGCGTGACTTCAACCTCCAGGGCGCCGGAGCCATTGATAGTGCCGGCGAAAACACGTGACTCCATTACCACCGAATCAGGTCGATCCCGTGCTAGAGCAGCGTCATTGACTGCCAGCTTATCAACCGGGATGCTTTCCCCGGTGACAGGGGCTTGGTCAACGCTGCTAGCCCCTTTGATAACGAATCCGTCCGCCGGCATCCGGTCATTGGGACGTACGACCACCACATCTCCAGGTATCAACGATTCAACCTGGACTTCCACGACCTGCCCATTCCTCAGCACCCTGGCAGTTTCTGGGGCAAGCTTGGCGAGAGCTTCTATCGCACGTTTAGCCCGGCCCATCGCGTAGTGTTCAAGGGCGTGACCGAGACTGAAGAGGAACAGAAGCAAGGCGCCTTCGGCCCATGCGCCGAGCGCGGCTGCGCCTGCCGCTGCAACCAGCATCAGCGTATCGATCTCAAAGCGCTTCAGCTTGATGTTCCCGATCGCCTCGCCAAGCGTGAACCAGCCGCCAAAGACGTAGGCTGCTACGTAAAACGCTGTGGGGATCCAGGGCGTTTGGGTCAACCCAAGCTTTTCAATCGCAAATCCCACGATCAGGAGCAGGCCGCAAGCAAGTGAGAAGATCAGCTCACTATTGCCACCTAGCGTGCCCCCGTGGGAATGACCGGGGTCCTGTCGGTCCTTGTGATCGTGTCCTTCGTGCTGATCCTTCAAATCTCCCCTCGGACTCGGTGGCTCTTGCGCTACACCCAGCGCCTCAAGCTTCGCTCTCAGCTCCGCCTCGCCTGTCTTGGCTCTCTCGTACTCGATGCTTATGCCACCAGCTGGGCTGGTGGTGGCTTCAATGACGCCTGGTACGGCCTGCACTTGCGCCGCAATTGTCCTTGCCTTTCGTGCGTGAACGGCCGAACCAAGCTCCAAGAAAAGGTGGCCATACCGATCACCCAACTCAATGCCCACGGATGCCGCCACCTCTCGCACTCGCTGAAGCGAGACGATCTCGGGGTCGTAATGAATGCAGAGCGTTCCGAGAGCTTCGTCGCTACCCTCGCGAATGTGCACGCGCGATACTCCCTCCATGTCCTGAAGACCAGCGACCAGCCTCTGGACGCAGCTGTCGTCCCGAGAGACACCTGGGAGTATTACTGGCAGTTCGAGTTCTGTGGTCAGGTTCATTTGTTCCCTCCAACGTCATAAAAATGGAACGGGAAGTCCGGCAGGCAGATGCTCTGCCGGGCCCAAACACTCCATCATTCAGTGGACAGTTTCCGGTTGCCCTTTCGGGCCTGCCTTGGCCAAGCGTCCCGCAAATGTCGGCAGCACAAGAAGTGTTAGCACTGTTGCGGTCAACAGGCCGCCAATGACCACCGTAGCGAGAGGCTTCTGCACCTCAGCACCAGATCCACTCGCAATAGCCATTGGAATGAAGCCAACGATCGCCACCAGCGCGGTGGTCACCACCGCGCGAATTCGGCTGCCGGCACCGTTCATTGCAGCGATCAATGGACTGTCACCTGCATCAAGCCTCTCTCTGATGGCTTGCATGAGCACCAATCCATTCAGGGTCGCAACACCCGATACCGCGATGAATCCGACGGCGGCAGATACCGAGAACGGCATACCACGCACCAGCAACGCGAGAATTCCGCCAACCAGGGCCAGTGGGACGCAGGTGAACACCAGGCCCGCCTCCTTTGCGCTGCCCAATGCCATGAACAGCAGGCTGCCGATCAATAGGAAGACAATCGGAACAACTGTCATGAGTCGCTTTTCAGCCCGCTGCAAGTTCTCGAACTGACCTCCCCACGTCATGTGGGCGCCCGGCGGAAGCTGTACGTCCTTCACCGCCGCCTGGGCCTCTCCAACAAACCCGCCCAAGTCACGACCGCGAACATTTGCCTGCACCACCACACGACGGCTTCCATTGTTTCGACTGATCTGGTTCGGCCCCTCGCTGATCTCAATGCGTGCGACAGAGGAGAGCGGCACGATGCCCCCAGTTGGAGTTGCAATCGGCAGTGACGCGAGCTGATCGGGGTCATTGCGTGCATCGTCGCCGAGGCGCACAACAACATCGAACCGGCGGTCGCCCTCGAAGATCTTGCCTGCCGCAGCGCCGCCAATACCGGTTGAAAGCGCGTCGCTCACGTCCGCTGCCGTGAGGCCATACTGCGCAGCTGCAAGATGATCGATTGCCACATTGAGCGTGGGCAGGCCGGAAATCTGTTCAACACGGACATCCGCTGAGCCCTGGACATTCCTCAGCTTCAGCGCGACCTGATCGGCAACAGCTTGCAGTTGCTCGAAGTTGTCGCCGTAGATCATGACGGCCAGGTCCGTACGCACGCCTGAGATCAGCTCATTGAAGCGCAGCTCGATGGGCTGGCTGAATTCAAAGCTGTTGCCTATCTGCGAGGCGGCGATCTTCTCAAACCTTGCAATCAGATCCTCCTTGCTCAGGGAAGAGTCTGGCCACTCCTTTCTCGGTTTAAGTACGATCACACTGTCGGAGATGTTGGTCGGCATGGGGTCGATAGCTGCTTCTGCAGTACCGGTCCGCGAGAAGACCGTCACAACCTCTGGTTCAGCAGCAATGGCCTTCTCCAGCGCCAATTGCATAGCCAACGATTGCTCAAGCGACGTAGATGGCACACGCAACGCTTGCATAGCGAGATTTCCCTCATCAAGCGTTGGCATGAACTCTCGACCCAGCATCGTAAAGCCGACCACGCCCATCGCGAGCATCAAAATGGCGCCAGCGAACACTGCCTTGGGCCTACGAATCGCCGCTTGGATCGCCGGTTCAATACGGCCGCGCAGGACGCGGATGATGGCAGTCTCATGTTCTTCGTCCTGGTCGCCCTCGTGTCCTTCCTTCTTCGCGTGGAGCTTGGGCTCCCTGACCAACAGGGCAGCCATCGCCGGTACAAAGGTGAACGAGAAGATAAACGCGCCAACGAGGGCGAGCATGAAGGTGGCGGCCATCGGTTGGAACGTCTTGCCCTCCACACCTTCCAGCGTAAGGATCGGTGCGAACACCAACAGGATGATCACCTGGCCGAAGGCTGCAGGGCGCGCCATTTTCCTCGCCGAGTCGGCGGCCACACGCAGTCGCTCCATGGCATTGAGGGGTCGGCCGAGTTCCGCACGCCGCTTGCCAAGCATCAGCAGGGTGGACTCGATCACAATTACCGCGCCATCCACAAGGATGCCGAAGTCCAGCGCACCCAAACTCATGAGGTTGCCGCTGATGCCGAACTTGTTCATGCCGATAACAGCGAAGAGGAACGACAGCGGAATGACCAATGCGGTGATGGCTGCCGCCCGCAGGTTGCCCAGCAGCAGGAACAGCACAACGACGACCAGCAGGGCGCCTTCGGTCAAGTTCTTGGCGACAGTCTTGACGGTGGAGTTAACCAGCACACTACGGTCCAGCACTGGCTCTGCGAAGATATCGGCGGGCAGAGATTCGTTGACCTGTGCCAGGCGCTCAGCTGCAGCTTGAGCGACGGTGCGGCTGTTGCCGCCGGCGATCATCAGTGCCGTGCCCAGTACCGCCTCATGACCATTTCGGCTAGCTGCACCAAGCCGTGGGGCGCGCCCCATACCGACCTCGGCAACATCGGCCACCCGGATGACCACACCGTCCTTGGTGGCCACCGGCGACTGAGCCAAGTCGTCGGTCGTCAGGGCAAGGCCGTCTGCCCTAACGACCAGGCCTTCGCCCGCACGCTGGACGAAACCCGCGCCAGCCTGGACGTTGGAGCGTTCCAGTGCTTGGACCAGATCGGCCAGACCCAGGTTGTATGCCGCCAGTCGAGCGCTGTCGGGGTAGATGCCGTATTCCTTGACGTACCCACCCACCGTATCAACACCGGCCAGGCCGGGGCTGGAGCGCATCTGTGGTGCGATGATCCAGTCCTGGACAGTACGCAGGTACGTTGCGCGCTCCTGGGCGGTTCCAAGACGATCGCCCTCTGGTGTCAGGTAGACCTCACCCTCTTGCCAGCCAGCCTGGCCGGGCTTGGCCAGCTTCTTGGGGTCGAATGGCTTGAAGTCCACCGTCCACATGAGAACCTCGCCCAGCCCGGTTGTAACCGGGGAGAGCATGGGGGACACGCCCTCGGGCAGATCTCCGGCAGCCTCCCGCATCCGCTCTGCCACCTGCTGGCGGGCAAAATAGATGTCGGTCTGATCAGTGAAGATCGCCGTGACCTGAGAGAAGCCATTGCGCGACAGGGAACGAGTTGTATTCAGACCCGGGATGCCGGCCAAGGCCGTCTCCAGAGGATAGGTAACCTGGCGTTCAATCTGCTCCGGTGTGAGGGCAGGTGCAATTGTATTGATCTGAACCTGGCGGTTGGTGATATCTGGTACAGCATCGACTGGCAGCTTGCTCAGTTGGAACAAGCCAAAGCAGGCGATCAATGCAGCCAGAAACACCACGAGCCAGCGGAACTTGACCGCTGCTTCAATGATGATCTTGAACATGGTGTATGAGTTCCCTTAGTGGCCGTGCTCGGCTTCGCCCTTGGCCAGTTCGGCCTTGAGCAGGAAGGCATTGGCTCCTACGAGGCGCTCACTACCTGTCAGACCGTTAAGGATTTCGATTCGATTACCTGCACGACGGCCAGCGAGTACCGGCGTTGCCTTAAAGCCTCCCTCGACAGCAACGAACACAACACTTCTGCCATCAACGCTTTGGACCGCATCCGCCGGGACGCTCATGCCTTCAGCTGCGCCATCGGCGATGATTACCGCCGAAACGGGCGAGCCGGCCGGTGGCAACTTCTCCGAAATTGGTTTGGCGCGAATGGTCGCGGTGCCTCCCTGCTGCATCACATTCGCAGCGGCGGCAATCACCTCAGCTTCGAAGCTTCCGCCCGGGCCAGTCACTTCCAGCTTCATTCCGGGCACCGCGAGAGTGGCCAGTGCTGGCGGTGCAGTGAATACGAGTTCATTCATGTCCGGATTGGAAACCTCCGCAACAAGCGTTCCAGCTGAGACGACACCACCGGGCGTCACTTGGACGTTGCCAACCACGCCAGCGACAGGACTGGAGATTGTCACCCGGCCGGAACTGTCCGGAGATCCACTGGCCGCTACCTGTGCACGTGCAGCACTAGCGGCGGCATCAGCGGCCAAAAAGCGCGCGCGCGAGGCCTCCAGCTCCTGGCGAGCCACTACGCCCTGCTCGACAAGAGACTTGTCGCGGCCGTAGGCCAGGCGAATGGCTTCGGCCTCCGCCGCAGCGGCAGTGGCGGCGGCTTTGAAGGTCGCAGCTTCTCCACTGACAATGATCACCAGGGGCTGGTTGCTCTTGACGGCTGTACCCGGCGCAACAAGCACGCGCTCAACGCGGCCGGTGACCGTTGAGGCGATGGCAGCACGCCCCCCGATGGCCGGCTCGACGCGACCTGCAAGGCGGGTCGATGCGCCACCGCCGCGGCCGACAGCCACCACGCCGATGCCAGATGCCTTGATCTGGTCAGGCGTCAGCTTGACTACACCTTCCTCGGACTCCTCTTCGCCATGTTCGCCATCACCATCACCTTCACTGTGCGCCTCGGCGGAGCCCGGCTTTGCGTCAGCTGCGTGATCGTCGTGACCATCATCCTTTCCAGCCGGCTTTTCTGCCTCCGTACCGGTGGATTTGGCATCCTCCTGCGCCCCGCCACTGCATGAGGTCAGCGCGCCGGTCATCATCAAGGTAGCCAGCAGCGTCGCTCCGATGAGCGTCTTGTTTCCGTACTTGTTCATTTTGCCTCCACAAACGGTGCGCGCCCTTCAAGGCGGGCGAGGTCGATTTCTGCTGCCACCCGGCTAAGACGGGCATCCACAGCACTGCCACGCGCAGCGATCAGGGTTGATCGCGTGCTGCGCAGCTCCAATTGCGATATACGACCTGCCTCAAATCCGATGCGGGCCAGCCGATAGGCTTCATCTGCGGCCTGTACGCTTTCATCCGCTGCTCGTACGCGGCTGTTGGATGCCTTGAGACTCGCTACCGCTCCCAAACGGGCCGCCTCACTGTCACGCCTCTGAGCCTCCAGAACCGCTTCGGCAGCACGTTGTTCCGCATAGGCCGCCTGGATCGCACCGCGGTTACGGTCGAATAGGGGAATCGAAAGGCTGATGCCCACGTTGTAGGCCTGGTCGCCTGCTTGGCGGAAGCGCGTCTGAGCCACGGATGCACTCAGTTGTGGCAAGGCACGCTTGCGCTCGACATCGATAAGGCGGCCGGAGGCTTCCGCTTCAGCTTGGGCAATGCGAACGGCAAGCGGGGCGACCTCAATAGCGACTGGGTGAGAGGGCACGCGGTCAAGCAGGCTTTCACCGATGTCGGTCAGCGGGCTGTCCACTAAGGACACCGCGGCTAGGCGAGCAAGCGCCGCATCCCGGTAGGCCTCGGCCTCATCCAGGCTTGCCTTCGCATTGGCGACCTCGCTCCGTGCCTGCACACCGCGCAGGTTGGGCTCACGGCCCGCGCTCACCATCGCAGCTACGGCCTTGGCGTCCTGTTCAATCAAGGCCAATGCCTCGCTGGCCAACTCATATCGGCGCAACGCAGCCTCTGCTTCGGCGTATGTCGCCGCCAGGCGTCCGGCTGCGTCACTGCGCATCAGAGCACCCCGCAAACCTGCAGCGCCTGCCTCCGCACGCGCGGCGCGCACTCGGGCCCCTCGTTGACCCCAGATTTCCAGCGGCTGGGAAAGCGTGACAATGCTGTCAGCGTTGGAAAACCCTTTATAGGGTCCCGTACCGTAGGCATTTTCCGCTTCGATGGAGACCGTCGGATTGGGTAGTGCCCGAGCCTGTTGTACCCTCGCCTCGGCTGCCTCAGCCAGCGCGACGCCTTGGACCGTCGCAGGCATCTGGTCCAAGCGAGAAAGCAACGATTCGTAAGATGGTGCAGTTTGAGCAGCTACATGCCCGGTTGGCACCAACGCCAGCAGAACAGCGACAGCCAACCCGGTCGCTGAAAGCGACCGACCCGTCAAAATCGACATAAAAACTCCCGTAAATTATCTGAGCGAACTACCCGCAAATGCGGGGCAGAGCCAGATCAGATACGGGGGGGGCGCATGGGACCGTCGAGTCGTAGCGCGTAGACGTCCACGTGCTCGGTACTGTGCAGCGAGATCCGGCCATCGGCGAACAGATCGTCGTGACCGGCAGCTGGGAGGCTTGCCGTTGAATGGTGGCAATGCCCATGGCCACAGGCATCGGCACTGGACGAATCCTTGCTCTTGCTCGACTCGGAGTCTGAATCACTTTGCAAGGCGTGCACATCGCCCACGCTGACCGTCGCTTCTTGCGCGCACGCCAATGCCTCGGCCACAGGCACGACCACGAACGCCGCCAAAAGCAGCAGCATCAGGTATATACGAATAGCAGGCAGAGAGCGACGCATTGGGAAAGGTTAGCAACCTCTTTTGGACGGATACAATTACATAAAAACACTACGGTGGCTGTGCTTGAACGCACCCTAGCCCCGTTCAGGTCGGGACCCAGGGAATCAACCCACAAGGATAACGGCCCATGTGAGGGCGACATTGCAAAGAGCCACGAACACAGCGGCCGAACCCATATCTTTAGCGCGACCCGCCAGCTCATGGATCTCTGGGCCATACCGTTCGATAACCGCTTCGATGGCGGAGTTCAGCAGCTCCAAGGCCAGAACAGCCAGCACGCTCCCCATTAGAAGTGCTCGCTCAACCGCTGAGTGGCCCAGCAGAATCGCTGCCGGTAGTGCCACCACGGCCGCGACAACCTCGAGTCGAAACGAGGATTCATGCAGCCAAGCTGATCGTAGTCCTTGGAGGGACCAGCGGAGCGCCTTGAAAACGCGGGCAATGCTCCGCGGACGATGACCGTACATATCTGCCACTGTGTTGCTTCCTTAATTTAGGACCCCAAGAGCCGCTGCTGGGCGCTTCCAGCAGCGTGCTCGTTGTCGCCCGTTATGAAGTGGACCCGGCGTTGATGGAACAACCGGAGAAAAGATTCAGGCTTTCGTCCAACGACTTCGTCCGGACGTTCATGAGGCCGAGTACAGAATGGAAGAGGTTGTCGTGGCTGGCCGGGCGGTTTGATCGGTCCCGGACACATTGAAGGTCCAGGTTGTTGCTGCTCTTCATGCCCTCGGACATCCACATGACCATGGGCACTTTGATCTGAGTGTCGGGAGCAATGGCATAGGGGAGACCGTGGAGATAGACGTTCGCCTCTCCCAGTGACTCACCGTGGTCGGAAACGTAGATCAATCCAGTGTCATGGCTCTGATCCTGCTCAAGCATCCGGATGGTCTTTCCAAGGAAGTCATCTGTCGCAAGGACTGCGTTGTCATACGCATTGACGATCTGCTGGCGCGTGCACTTGCCCAGATCTGCATTGCGGCAGTCAGGCGTGAACTTCCTCAGATCCTCGGGATATCGCTTGTAGTAGCTCGGCCCGTGGTTCCCCAGCTGATGCAGAACGACCACAACATCACCCGGATTGTCATCGATAGCGTCATGCAATCCCCGCAACATGATCTCATCGCGACACGCTTGGTCATCGCACAACCCATCCTTGGTAGGCACGCGGAAGGACTCAAACGCCAGGTCCGCGCAAACCCCCTTGCAACCTGTCTGGTTGTCCCGCCATAACGTCTTGATGCCAGCTCGCTCAAGCACATGGAGCAGCGACTCTGAGCCCCTGATCTTGTCTCGATCGTAGTCTCGCCTTCCATACACCGAGAACATACAAGGCACGGAAACTTCAGTATTTGACCCGCAGGCAGTCACGTCCGAGAAGTTGACGACGTCCAACGCTGCCAACTGTGGCGTTGTCTGTCTGCCGTATCCATTCAAACCCCAGTTCTGCGCACGAACCGTCTCACCTACAACGATGACCAAGAAGTGGGGCTTCGCGCCTGGCGGATGAGGCGTCATCATGGCATCGGGGCCAACCACTTGGATCGGACCGCGCTCCGCACGGGTGTCTTCTCGCACAACCTTCGCAATGGAAGCGATGTAGTTTCCAGGGTTTGCAAGGTATCTGACTTGCTTGTGATTGCGTATGAGTGATGAGAGGTCGTCGAATGACGCAATTGCCGCGCCAACGATTACAACAACCGCCATGCCAAGTAGAAGCACTCTTGCAAGTATCGCCCGCGTCACATTGGAAGAACGTTGGAGCCTTACCATGCATACCGCGATAGCTGGCACGACGCCTTTAATTAGTACCGCAAGAAAGAAGCCCCAGGTCAGCAACTCTCCGGCTTCAGCGCCGTCGGTCTTCAGCACATTTCGTACCATGCTGGCGTCGAAGTAGACGCTGTAATTGTCTGAATAGTAGGCAGCAGTAGCGGACACGACGAGAAGCAATGCAAGAACCGGCTTCACCGTCCATCGAACGCATAGCAATCCGAGAATGAGCACATTCAAGGCAGTGAGGATCGCTCCCGTAGAGATAACAAGTAGCGCACGAGCTGCTCCGTCCGCACCACTCTTCGCAATTACTTCTGCGAAGAACGCGCTGTTGAGAAAGAACGTGAAGTACATCGCCACGATGATAATCAACGTGTTGACGCCCAGCTGCGGGCCGCAGATGGGCTTGCCAAGACGGCCCAGTGGATCTGAGCCTAGGCCCCCGCGCGAACTGCCTCGGTTGAATTCTGTTTTCACGTAATGCATTGGTGATTCCTTTTTATTGACCACCGCGCGCGCCCCTAGCGCACACGGCCGCCATTGCGCGTTCCTAGATGGAAAGCCATCCACACATATGCAACGCCTGACACCAGCGAAGGGGCCAGGACCGCGGTCCGCAGGTTTTGGGTCAGTGACAGCAGTGCAGCCGAGATCCACATGAAGAGACGCTTGTCTGGGTGCAGCTCCGCTCCCCGACGCGGGAACAGCGAGCTTCCGGTTGCCACCATTTGGGTGGCAACCAAGGCAAATCTCGGTTCGTCGACAGGCCCAAAATCGCGCACACCAAGAGATGCGCCGATGGCAAGCACGGAGGTTGCCATCAGTAGTGCCGCTCGATCGCGTGCAGTTCGGAGATTGGTAGATGTTGAGAAGGGCATTCAGGTCGCCTTCTTCAAGGCGGCGCAGTACTGGCCGGCGACTGCACGTGCAGCCACGCGTCGGCCGAGCGCACGGAGCGCCCAGCAACAAGATGTGTTCATAGAAAGACCTACACAAAGGTGATCGCAGAAGGACTGACAGGCGCGTTGCGCCTGTTATGCGATCAAAGCCTGGGAGGTCTAATCAGCGTGTCCGGGATGTGGGACGTCATGGGCTGTTCGTAGAACGTGTGCCCGCCTTCATTTCTTGCGGCTTCGGCACTGGTGAAACCGTTGGACGCCACAAAAGTGCTGCTGTGGTGGCAGTGACCGTGACCACAAGCGGCATGCGCCTTATCGGGGTGGCCATCGCCTGGCCCTGCCACTTCCTGGTGTGACTGCTCCTCAGAGAAGCAGACCGAAGCATCAACGACAGGCACGATGATCATCACTGCGAGCAGCAGTGCCAGAGCGTAGCGCTTGGCATGGATGACAATGGAAGGCACGTGTGGCTAGGACTGATACATTTGAGGCCGGAAAGATACCTTGGGTCCCGCTCATCAGCAAGCTGACGCTTATTCATCAATCTCGCGGGCTCGAGTGGCCTCTGCGAGTCAGGTGGCCAGGCAAAAGCTGGCGCGGGAAATTGACGGAATCCGGCATCCGAAGAACAGAAAGTTAACGTTTTGCCTGAGCTTCCGCACGGTCACGCAGATTGAGCTGCGACGGATTAGGTCGGGGGCCAGCTGCGCCACGTGACAGTGCCGGGTTCAAGCGCAGCCGCCAGAGTCCGAGCTCAGTCGGCCAAGCCTGGTCATGCAGCCGTCTTGCGCGCGTCGGCACCTGCCCGGCGGGCATCACCTAAAATCTCGAAGGCTTCCTTGATCACATACAGGCCGATCAGGGCGCCGATCACGAAATCCGGGTACGGGCTGGCCAGCCACCACACCAACAGACCGGCCAGGATCACCCCAACATTGGCGACCACATCGGCCCGCGTGAACAGCCACGTCGCTCGCAGATGCACTTCGCCGGACTTTAGCGGTGCCAGCATGCGCAGCACCGCCATATTGACCGCCAGCGACAGCAGGGCGGTGCCAATCATCCAGCCGCTGACCGGCTCGGCGCCGTACATCACCCGGCGGCCCACCTCAACCAACACGCCCACACCCAGCACAAGCAGCACGCTGCCGCTGACCCAAGCGGCATTGGCCTTGAAGCGCGCCGTGCGCCCGATAGCGACCAGGCCAATGGCATAGGCGGTGGCATCGGACAGCATGTCCAGAGCGTCGGCCAGCAGGCCAGTGGAATGGGCAATCCAGCCGGCGATGCCGCCGATCACGGCCATCGCCGCGTTCAACGCTAGGGCGATCCAGAGGACGCGCCGCTCCTGCGCATTCTTGGCCTCGTGGTGGCAGCCGCAATCACTCATCGGAACATCTCCAGTCGCAGGGAAGCCGGGCCCGGGCGGGTCGCTGGCATGACACAGCAGGTGAGTGTAAAGTCCGTAGCTACTACGGAGTCAAGCGTACTACGAATGAAAATCAGTGAGGCTGCCGACGCCAGTGGATGCCACCTGGAGACGATCCGCTATTACGAGCGGATCGGCCTGTTGCCGCGCCCGGGGCGCTCGGGCAATGGCTACCGGGTCTATGGCCCGGCCGACATCGAGCGGCTGCGCTTCATTGCGCGCGGCCGGGACCTAGGCTTCAGCCTGGAGGAGGTCCGCAGCCTGCTGCAGCTGGCCGGCGATGAGGAGCTTTCGTGCGGGGACGTGGACCGGCTGGCACGCAGCCATCTGACCGACGTGCGGGCGCGCATGGCCGACCTGGAGCGCATGGCCACCGAGTTGGAACGGGTGATTGCCAGTTGCCACGGTGGGCAGCGGGCTGAATGCACCATCCTGTCGACCCTGCGGCAGCCGGTCGCTGTGGAGGCCACGCGCCAGTGACCGAACTGGACCGCTACCTCGATGCGGCCACGCGCCAGAACACGGTGCGCAGCTATGCGTCGGCGCTGCGGCACTTCGAGGTTGAATGGCAAGGCCACCTCCCAGCGACACCGGACAGCGTGGCGCGGTACCTGGCCGCGTATGCGCAGACCCTGGCCACCAGCACCCTTCGCCAACGCCTGGCGGCCATCGCCTCTTGGCACCGCGACCACGGCTTTGTCGACCCGACCCGGTCGCCGCTGGTGCGCAAGGTGCTCAAAGGCATCCAGACCCTGCACCCGGGCCAGGTCAAGCAAGCCGCGCCGCTGCAGATTCGGCGGCTGGTCGAGCTCGATGACTGGTTGGCTGCCGCGATCGCGGCGGCGCATGCCCGGGGCGACGGAGCGGCGGCGCTGCGCCATCAACGCGACCGGGCACTGGTGCTGCTCGGATTCTGGCGGGGCTTCCGTGGCGATGAACTGCTGCGTCTGGACGTGGCCCATCTCACGCTGGTGCCGGGACAGGGGATGACCTGTTTCCTGCCGCGCAGCAAGGGCGACCGCCAGGCGGCCGGCGTCACCTATAAGGTGCCGGCGCTGTCGCGGTTGTGTCCGGTGGAGGCGACCCAAGCGTGGCTGCAGGCGGCTGACTTGCAAGAAGGGCCGGTGTTCGCACCCAAGGACAAGATCGGCGACTGGCTGGAGATGTACACCAAGGTCATGGAAGTCAATTACTGGTCTTCCACCAACTGCGTGAAGGCCCGCTACGACGCGGCCCGCAAGGAATGGGAAGTGACGGTGGAGCGCGACGGCGAGACGCTGGTCATCCGGCCGAAGCACCTGGTGTTCGCGACCGGCATGTCCGGCAAGGCCAACGTGCCGAAGATCGAGGGCCAGGACGTCTTCAAGGGCGTGCAGCAGCATTCGTCGCAGCACCCGGGGCCGGATGCCTACCGCGGCAAGAAGGTGGTGGTGATCGGCGCCAACAACTCCGCGCACGACATCTGCGCCGCGCTGTGGGAACACGGCGCCGACGTGACGATGGTGCAGCGCTCCTCCACCCACATCGTGCGCTCGGATTCGCTGATGGACATCGGCCTGGGCGCCCTGTATTCCGAGCGCGCCGTCGCCAACGGCGTGACGACGAAGAAGGCCGACCTGATCTTCGCCTCGCTGCCCTACCGCATCATGGCGGACTTCCAGATCCCGCTGTACGACCGCATCCGCGAGCGCGACGCCGAGTTCTACCGCAAGCTCGAGGAAGCCGGCTTCATGCTCGACTTCGGCGACGACGGCTCGGGCCTGTTCATGAAGTATCTGCGCCGCGCTTCGGGCTACTACATTGATGTCGGCGCCTGCGATCTGGTCATCGACGGCAGCATCAAGCTGCAGTCGGGCAAGGACATCAGCCACCTGACCGAGAACGCCGTGGTGCTGGACGACGGCACCGAATTGCCCGCCGACCTCGTCGTCTATGCCACCGGCTATGGCTCGATGAACGGATGGGTCGCCGATCTGGTCAGCCAGGAAGTGGCCGACAAGGTCGGCAAGGTCTGGGGGCTGGGTTCGGACACGACCAAGGACCCCGGCCCCTGGGAAGGCGAACAGCGCAACATGTGGAAGCCCACGCAGCAGGAAAACATGTGGTTCCACGGCGGCAACCTGCACCAGTCGCGCCACTACTCGCTATACTTGGCGCTGCAGTTGAAAGCGCGCCAGGAAGATCTGCCGGTGCAGGTCTATGGCCTGCAGGAAGTGCATCACCTGCGCTGAGCGGGAGGCTTCCGGAGCGACTCCCCGGCAAGGGGCGAGGCGCTCCGGCAACGACCACAGGAATTCACGAGCACGGAGTCTGACCGATGAAAGCAGCACGTTTTTACGACCGCGGCGACATCCGCATCGAAGACATCCCCGAACCCGTCGTGGCGCCGGGCACCGTAGGCATCGAAGTGGCCTGGTGCGGCATCTGCGGCACCGACCTGCACGAGTTCATGGAAGGGCCGATCTTCATTCCGCCCTGCGGCCATCCGCACCCGATTTCCGGGGAGTCCGCCCCCGTCACCATGGGCCATGAGTTTTCCGGCGTGGTGTATGCCGTCGGCGAAGGCGTGGACGACATCGAAGTCGGCCAGCACGTGGTGGTCGAGCCCTACATCGTGGCCGACGACGTGCCCACGGGGCCGGGCGAGAACTACCACTTGTCGAAAAACATGAACTTCATCGGCCTGGGCGGCCGCGGCGGCGGCCTGTCGGAGAAGATCGCGGTCAAGCGCCGCTGGGTGCACCCGATTTCCAGCGACATCCCACTGGACCAGGCCGCCTTGATCGAACCCTTGTCGGTCGGCCACCACGCCTATACCCGCAGCGGCGCCAAGGCCGGCGACGTGGCCCTGGTCGGCGGCGCCGGCCCGATCGGCCTGCTGCTGTCGGCGATCCTGAAAGCCAAGGGCCTGACCGTCATCATCACCGAGCTGAGCGCCAAGCGGAAAGAGAAAGCCCGCGAATCCGGCGTTGCCGATCACATCCTGGACCCGTCCGAAGTGGATGTGGTGGCGGAAACGATGAAGCTCACCGGCGACAAGGGCGTGGACGTGTCCTTCGAATGCACCAGCGTGAACAAGGTGCTGGACGCCCTGGTGGCCGCGACCAAGCCCACCGGCGTGGTGGTGATCGTGTCGATCTGGAGCCATCCGGCCACCATCAACGTGCACAGCGTGGTGATGAAGGAGCTGGACGTGCGCGGCACCATCGCCTACTGCAACGACCATCGGGAAACCATCAAGCTGGTGGAACAGGGGAAGATCGACCTGGAGCCTTTCATCACCCAGCGCATCCAGCTGGACGACCTGGTTTCACAAGGCTTCGACACCCTGATCCACAACAATGAGTCGGCGGTGAAGATCATCGTTCAGCCGCGATTGAAGTAAGCCGGCCTTTGCTCCCATCCTCCTTTCACCCAATGCTCTCAACGGGTTCTACCCCGAAATCACGGACTGTTTGGAAAGGGCTGAAAACTTCTGATCCTGCTTGACCCGGCGCCGTCGCATCCTGGGGTTGTGGCGGCGCTCGATGTATTCGAACACATCGGACCGGGCGGCATCGAGTGTGGGATACGTTGTGCGATAGATCCGCTCGCGCTTGAGCAATCCGAAAAAGCCCTCGCAGGCTGCATTGTCGCCACAATGCCCCACCGCACTCATCGAGCAAAGCAGGCCATTGGCGGCCAGGTAGCCCTGGTAATCGCCGCTACGAAATTGACTGCCGCGGTCGGAGTGCAGGATCAGCGGATGCCGCTCCTGCCGTTGCCAAACCGCCATCTGC
>NZ_KV791277.1:0-1087 GCF_001807865.1 Stenotrophomonas sp. HMSC10F06
CAAAGCGGACACCACGGGCGACGACTCAGCGCCATTTCGTCGGCGATCCGGGAGATTCATCGGCGGCTTCTGTGTCTTGGTCGCAAACCGGTTGCCACGCCCCCCGCGCGGACGGCACCTTGCAGCGACGATCACGTCGACCTGGTGCCCTGCATGACCCCCGTTGCCCTGTATTCGCCCGATCCGGCCCGCGGCTGGCTGCCCTGGGCCTGGCTGACGCCGATCCTGATGATCCTGTTCAACGCGGTACCGGTGATCGCGCTGGACGGGTGGATGCAGTCACAGCATTGGTCGACGCCGGGCGGCGATCCGATCGGTCTCGCTGGCTTGTATGCGCTGCTGTGGATCGGCTTCGCGCCGACGCTGGCGGCCGTGCTCGCCTGGGTACGCTTCGTCGAAGGGCGCTCGCTGGCGAGTATCGGACTGACCGGTCCGGCACCGCTGAAAACCTTCCTGCGCGGACTGGCCGTTGGATTCGGCACGATCGCGCTGGTCGTAGTCGCGATCTGGATGGCTGGCGGCATGCAGGCGGCGGGCTTGGGGCAGGCCTGGCGGTCGCCCGTCAGCCTGCTGCACATCGGTCTACTGCTATTGAGTTTCATGTTCCAGGCGAGCGTGGAGGAAGTCATCTTCCGCGGCTGGATGCTGTCCGTGGTGGCGCGCAAGACCAATGTCACGGTGGCAGTGCTGCTGGTGTCGCTCGCTTTCTGCTTCCTGCATTTCAGTCCGCACCAGCCGCTCCGGGTCATGCTCGGCACGTTCCTGTTCTCGCTGTTCGCCTGCGCCTGGGCGCTGCGGACCGGCAATATCTGGGGCGTGATGGGCTGGCACGCGGGGTGGAACTGGTTGCTCGCGACCGGCTTCGAGCTGCCTGTCACCGGCATCGATACGCACTTGCCGGCGCTGCTGGTGGCGCTGCGCCCGCAAGGCCTCGACACCCTGACCGGTGGCGCGCAAGGGCCGGAAGGCAGTTACCTGTGCAGCGTCTTCTTCGTCGCCGCGGTCGCGTGGATCCAGTGGCGAAAGACGCGTGGAGCCCAGAACTTCTCGCCGACCAGCAGGTAGCGCCACTGCCCGGGCGGTATCG
>NZ_KV791278.1:0-16171 GCF_001807865.1 Stenotrophomonas sp. HMSC10F06
ATGAGGAGCCGGCCAGCGGCCGGCACTACCGATACCATCGCGCGCGATTACGCCGGCGCACCGGGCAACGGCACCACCGCCCGTTTCGCAGTCAACGTACTGCCCACCGACGCCACCACCGTGCAACCGATCGCCGCCCATTGCAGCGGGGTCAGGTGCTCGGCCAGCAGCCCCATCGCCAGCAGCGCGGCGACCGCCGGTTCCATGCTGATCAGGATGCCGAAGGTCTCTTTCGGCAGCCGCTTGAGCGCCATCATTTCCAGCGACATCGGGATCGCGCTGGAGACGATCGCCACGCCCAGGCCGAACAGCAGGATCCTCGGCTCCAGCAGCGCCATGCCCGCGTGCGCCACGCCGACCGGCACCACCACCAGCGCGGCCGCGCACAGCCCCAGCGAGACCGTATGCCCGGCCGGCAGATGCCCGGCGCGCTTGCCGAAGATGATGTACAGCGCCCAGCACACCGCCGCGCCCAGCGCGAACATCACCCCCACCGGGTCCAGCGGCTCGCCATGGCCCAGCGGCAGCAGCAGCAACAGCCCGACCAGCGCGCAGCCGACCCAGACGAAATCGACCGGCCGCCGCGAGGACCACATCGCCACCGCCAGCGGCCCGCAGAATTCGATCGCCACCGCGATGCCGAACGGGATCGTGCGCAGCGCCATGTAGAACAGCAGGTTCATCACCCCCAGCGTGATGCCATAGCGGAAGATCGCCCCCGCATCCGCGCGCGAGGTGGTCCAGCGCCACGGCCGGAACACCATCAGCAGCACCAGCGCCGAGAAACCCACGCGCAGTGCGCTGGTGCCCTGCGCACCGATCAGCGGGAACAGCTGTTTGGCATACGAGGTGCCGACGGCCAGCGAGGTGACCGAGCCCAGCACGGCCAGGGCGGGAAAGAACGTAGAGAGGCGGGAGGTCGACATGCGCACAGGATATTGCGGATCGCCTGCCGACGCCGCCTTGCTGCTGGCCCTGACGGCGGGCTCGATGTGCGGCGCTCGGAAGGCGCTGAACGTTGCCCGGGCGGAGCTACCTGCGTCAGCGCGTGGCCGACAGCGCAGCATCGAACAATGCCGTCGCTTCCGTGATCGCGGCCCCGTGTGTGGCCTGCTTGTCGGCCGCCACCTGGCAGAGTGCGCCGACGCGCGTCTGGCCCAAAGCGGTGCAGCTGGACAGGAAGTCGTAGTGTCCCACCGCCGGCAAGGTGGTCAGCGTCGCCTTCGGAAGTGCCGAAGCGGCCACGTCGCTGTTGGTGGCCGGCGAGGCCACGGTGTCGGCTGCACCGACGATGATCGAGACCGGCGGCGTGACCTTCTCCAGTTCCTCCGGGGCGAAGGCCTGCACCATGGCCGGCGCAATCAGGAACACGGCGTCCACGCCTGGGATGGCGCGATCCTCACCGGCCTTGGCCACCCATGGGGCCAGTTCCGGTGTGTCTGCAGCCGCCATCCGGCGGGCAAGCATCAGCGCCGGGTTCTCCGCCTGCGGGGCGCATACCCCATCGGCGGGATATGCGCGGCAGAACGCCAGCAGCCGCTTCACGTCCGGGCGTACGCCCGCGGCGACCAGGGCAGTGAACCCGCCGGCCGAATAGCCCGCGATGCCCAACCGGGTGGCATCGATCTCCGCGGCCAGCGCCGGGTCGGCCTGCACCGCGGCCAGCGCGGCAGCCAGGTCATCCACGCGGTTCCACATCAGGATGCTGGCGGCCTCGGTCATCGGGTCCACCCCGTTGTTGCCGGGATGATCAACTGCGATCACCACGTATCCGGCCCGCGCCATCGCGGTGCCGAACCAGCCCATCATCCGGGCACTGCCCCCGTTGCCGTGCGAGAGCAGCAGGACCGGCCAGCGTCCTTTGGCGATGGCGGCATCGGCGGCCGCCGTACCGACCTCGAACAAGGGCGCCCCCGGCGGGCCGATCGTCAGCGCGGTTTCCTGCGCATCGGGCTGGGCCGGGTACCACACGGTGTAGCGCACGTTGTCGCGGTGGTCGGCATCGCGCACGGCCGCACTGGGCGTATGTGCAACGCCGTGCCGCTCGCCAACGGGCGGCACGGCCCCAGCGGCAAACAGGGGCAGGCACAGCGCCAGCAGCGCGGCACAACAACGGGCGGTCATTCGCATGGGTCAATCTCCTTGAGGTGCAACGTGTCGGCCAGCGGCAGCCAGATCTCCACCCCGCCGTGGCCGCTGCGGTCATCGAAGCGCGCGTCGTAGCGCTCCAGGTCCGGTGCGTCGGCCAGGGTCAGGCCGGACGCCGGCAGATAGTCATTCAACAGCCAGAACCAGGTGGAGCGGATCGCGGAAATGTGCCCGGCATGCCAGGCCACCAGATACTCGCGAGGCGCGATCGAGATCGCCTGCCAGCCGGAGGGCACGGGCGCGGAGGCACGGATCTCCACGCCGGCGATGTAGTCAAAGCCGCCGTCAGCGTCATTGTTGCCGCACACGCCGTAGGCGATCTGCGCGCCCAACCCATGCGCCTCGTCCAGGCGCTGCCATTGCGAAGGAATCGATGCGACGGTCGCGGCGGTATGGCGTGCACCGATGCCGGCCACGCGCAGGGCACCGCGGTGCGCGCGATGGGGTTCGATCCTGCAGGGTGTCGAGGGATCGATCAGCTTCAATGCCTCGACCAACACCATGCCGGCCAGCCCCTGCTCGCGCACCTGCTCGGGCGAACGTCCGAACTGCTCGGAAAATGCGCGGGTAAAGGCCGCGTGTGAGGCGTAGCCGGCAGCAATGGCCACCTCGAGAATGCCATCGGCCCCGGCCGCCAGCTGGTGCGCGGCGTGGGTCAGCCGGCGGCCTCGCAGATAGCGCACCACCGAGGTCCCGATGCTGAGCTGGAACAGCCGCGAGAGATGGAACGGCGACAGCCCCACCACGCCGGCGATATCGGCCAGCGACGGGTTTTCAGCGAAGTGGCTTTCGATGTACCACAGGGCCCTGCGTGCCGCACCCATACCGCCAGATCCATGCCGATGAACGGGACCGCAGCGTAACCCAGCGCGCGCCGCGCCATTTGATCGTTCTTGCTGTCCGCTGCAACGCGCCGCGCCTGTTGTCTCAGCCCCTCACCGCCGCTTCGATGGCCGCCACGTCGATCCTGCGCATGGTCATCATCGCCTCGAACGCGCGCCGGGCCACGGCGGGGTCTTTGCTGGTCACCGCGTCGGTCAATACCCGCGGGGTGATCTGCCAGGACAGGCCCCACTTGTCGCGGCACCAGCCGCAGGCGCTTTCCTCGCCGCCGTTGCCGACGATCGCGTTCCAGAGCCGGTCGGTCTCGGCCTGGTCATCGGTCGCGATCTGGAAGGAGAAGGCTTCGCTGTGCTTGAACGCCGGTCCGCCGTTGAGCCCGAGGCAGGGAATGCCGGCGACGGTGAAATCGACGGTGAGTACGTCCCCCTGCTTGCCGGAGGGGAAGTCGCCCGGTGCGTGATGCACCGCGTGCACCGCGCTGTCCGGGAAGGTGGCGGCGTAGAAGGTGGCGGCGTCCAGCGCGGTACCGTCGAACCAGAGGCAGATCGTATTCTTGCTGACCATGGGCATCTCCTGCAGCGGAGGAAGGCGGCCTGGCCTGCGCGGGGCCGCCGAATCGCGCGGAGGCTCAGGCTGTCCACCCAGCGCAGGCTCAGGGTAGCGACGGGGCTGTTAACCCAGCGCGCGGATAGCTACGGCGACGCACGAGGCGCGCCTGCGCCCGCGGAGGCTCGGCAGCGGGAAGTATGAATACGAGAGCGCCTGGAGTCGCCGGCCTTGCGCATCGGTGCCGATGACCGATGCGGTTGATGATGCGAATGATTGCCATTACCATAGTGTGACCCGGGTCGCGCAAGGGATGCGCACCCGTGAACAGTTATCGAGCCCGCGCCGGGTCACCGCCCCCGCCAGCCGCTTCCTGCCCCCACCCCCGCTCCGCCGCAGGCCACCCAGGACGCCGGCCATGCCCGTTGCCGCCCTTCTGGAAACGCCGATGACCCGCTCCGCCCACGTGCTGTCCCGCCCGTCGATGCTCCGTCGCCCGCTGCCGCAGGCATTGATGCTGGCGTTGTGCACCCTCGCCGCCGCCCCCGCATTCGCGCAGGACGCCGCCCCCGACGCCACCACCCTGGACAAGATCGTGGTCAAGGGCGAGCGCGCCGAAGGCTATTCGGTCCGCAAGACCTCGGCCGGTACCCGCTTCGATCTGGCCCCGCGCGAGATCCCGCAGTCGGTGAGCATCATCAGCCACCAGCGCATCGAGGATCAGAACCTGGATGACATCATCGACGTGCTGGGCAACACCACCGGCATCAGCAGCACCCAGTCCGATACCGAGCGCACCGAGTTCTACGCGCGCGGGTTTTACATCGACAGCTATCAGTTCGACGGCCTGCCGACCCAGATGGTGCAGAACTGGAGCTACGGCGATTCCGGCTTGGACCTGGCCCTGTATGACCGCGTGGAAGTGGTGCGTGGCGCCACCGGCCTGCTCAGCGGTGCCGGCAACCCGTCCGCCTCGGTGAACCTGATCCGCAAGCATGCCGACAGTGCCGAACTGACCGGCAGCGTGTCGGTGAACGTCGGCAGCTGGGGCCGCACCCGCAGCACGGTGGATGTGACCACCCCGCTGAACGCCAGCGGCTCGGTGCGCGCGCGCGTGATCGGCAGCTACCTGGATACCGAATCACAGATGGACCGCTACGACCAGCACAAGACGCTGGGCTATGCGGTGATCGACGCCGACCTGACCCCGGACACGCAGCTGAGCGTGGGCTACGACTACCAGCAGAAGCGCGCCAACGGCGCGACCTGGGGTGGTTTCCCGATGCTGTTCTCCGATGGCAGCCCGACCCCGTTCGACGAATCGTTCAGCGCCAACCCGCGCTGGACCTATTGGGACACCACCAGCAAGCGCCTGTTCGCCACGCTGGAGCATGCGTTCGCCAATGACTGGAAGGTCAAGCTCGGCGCAACGCACGACACGACCAAGGCCGACGACAAGCTGTTCTACCCGGCCTACAACGACTGGACCAGCGGCGCATCGCTGCTGGACAAGACCACCGGCGCCGGCGTTACGCCCTCGGCAGGGTTCTACAACACCGAGCGCAAGGTCAATGCGGTGGACGGCTTCGTGGAAGGTCCGTTCCAGCTGTTCGGTCGCGAGCACCAGTTCATGGCCGGCCTGAGCTACAACAAGCGCGAGTTCGCCAACTACGGCGACTACCAGATGGGCTGGGCGCCGCTGGACAACTATCTGGCCGGTGTGGCGGATTTCCCCGAACCGAACTGGGTCGGCACCCTGCCGCTGCAGAGCGAAGGCACCATCACCCAGAAAGCCGGCTACGTCGCCACCCGCCTGTCGCTGGCCGATCCGCTCAAGCTCATCCTGGGCGCGCGCTACACCGACTGGAAGAGCGAAGGTGAAGGCGATGACCGTTCGCACAAGGTCACCACTCCGTACGCCGGCCTGGTGTTCGACATCAACGACACCTACTCCACCTACGCCAGCTACACCGAGATCTTCCAGCCGCAGACGGCGCGCGACCGCAGCGGCAGCTACCTCGATCCGGTGGACGGCAAGAGCTACGAAATCGGCGTCAAGGGCGCGTGGTTCGACAACCGCCTGAACGCCTCCGTCGCTGCGTTCCGCATCGAGCAGGACAACGTGGCACAGGTCACCAGCGAGCTGATCCCCAGCCGCCCGGGTGAGTTCGCCTACATCGCCGCACGCGGCACGGTAAGCCGTGGGTTCGAGTTCGAGCTCAACGGCGAACTGGCGCCGGGCTGGAACGCGACCTTTGGTGCCTCGCGCTACGTGGCCAAGGACATCAACGATGCGGACATCAACACCAACCTGCCGCAGACCACCATCAAGCTGTTCACCAGCTACACCCCGCAGTCGCTGAGCGCGCTGACGGTCGGCGGCGGGGCCAACTGGCAGAACGGCATCTACTATCCGGTGCCGGCCTATGGCCGTATCGAGCAGGGTGGCTATGCGCTGGTCAGCGCGTTCGTGCGCTACCGCATCTCGCCGGCGTTCAGCGTGCAGGCCAACCTCAACAACCTGCTGGACAAGACGTACTTCTCGCAGATCAACGGCTACGGCGCGTACGGTGACGGCCGCAATGGCTCGATCACCTTCAACTGGTCGTTCTGACCGGTCTTTGATCGTATCGCTTCAACAACGGAGAGCCGGGCATTGCCCGGCTCTCTGCGTTCTGCACGCCGGGCATTGGACGCGCGGCGGCGCATCGCCGGGCCCCGGTAGTGCCGCGCGCGCAGCGCCAGATCATCACGGCCTGGCGCGCAGCAGCGCCAGTCCAAATCCGATGAAGATCGTGCCGACCACGCGGTCGAACACCTTGCGCAGCCCCGGCTTGGCCAGATGACCGGCCAGCCCGCGGCCACCGGCGGCATACACCGTGTACCAGAACATCTCCATCACCGCGAAGGTCGCCACCAGGATCACGAACTGCGGCAGCTGCGGCTGGGTCAGATCGACGAACTGCGGCAGGAACGCCGAGGCGAACAGCAGCAGCTTGGGGTTGCTGATCCCGATGATGAAGCCGTCGCGGAACAATACGGTACGCGAGCTCGGGACCAGCGCTGTAGTACTGCCGACGTCGATCGGCGCATCGCCACCGCGCCATGCCTTGATCCCCAGGTACACCAGATACGCCACACCGGCGTAGCGCAGCACATCGAACACCATCGGCGACGCCTTGAGCACCGCCCCCAGCCCGGCGGCGGAGATCGCCAGGGCCAGTACCAGCGCGGTGAGGCAGCCGGCCATGGCCGCGATGCTGCGGCGGAAGCCGACCCGCACGCTGCGGGTCATCACGTGCAGCATGTTCGGGCCGGGCGTGCCGCACAGGACGAACACGGTGACGGCGAAGATCCACCAGGTATGCAGGTTCATGGCAATGCCGTTCAGGAGAGGTAGTGCCGGCCGCTGGCCGGCTCCCCATGATGCCTGACGCAGCCAGCCCCAGCATGCCAGGCACGCGCGATGGCCGGTGTGCGCAACGCATCTGTCCGTCCCCGCACGCAGCGGGGCCTGACCGGCGCGGCTGCAGGCCGCCACCGGGGCGCCTCACAGCGCCCCGGTGTGTCACCTTCTCATCAGCCTGCGATCAGAACCGCAGGTCCGCGCGCAGGTACCAGTAGCGCCCGCGCGGGATGTCGTAGGTCGAGGCGTCATACCCGTTGAGCGAGCACGACAGGCAGATCGGCGGATCCTTGTCGAACACGTTGTTCAGGCCGGCGCTGAGCTGCAGCCCCTTCATCCAGTCGAACCGGTAGCCCACCTGCATGTCGTGGAAGGTGGTCGCGGCCAGTTCGTTGGTGCCCTCGGCCTGGTTGCCGCAGATCGGGAAGGCGGCCACGTCGCCGCACTCTTCGGTGAGCTTGGAGATGTGGCGCACTGTCCAGGAGGCATTCCAGTTGGACAGGTTCCAGCTGAGCGTGGCATTGCTGGTCCACTCCGGAATCGAGCTGTCGGCCACCTCCACGCCGGGCCCTTGCGGCTGCTTCTGGCCCGCTGCACCAAGGGCCTCATAGCGGCCGACGAAGGTGTTCTGCCAGCCCAGCTTGAACTGGCCGATCTCCGTCTGCGGCAGGGTCCAGAACAGATCCACGTCCCAGCCATCGGTCTTGATGGACCCCAGGTTGGTCAGCCGGTTGTTGAAGCCGCTGACCGCACCGGTGCCGGCACGGGTGATGCCGTCGCAGTACAGCGGGTCCAGCGTATCCACGCACAGGTCGAGCTGGGTCTGCGCGTTGATGGCCTGGATCGCACCTTCGATGTGGTGACGGTAGAACGTCACCTCGACATCGAAGCGCTCCGACCAGGACGCGTTGCTGCCGAACCACGGGCTCCACACGAAGCCGGCGCTGAAGCTGCGCGAGCGCTCCGGATCCAGTTCCGCGTTGCCGCCGGTGGTGACCGATATCTGCGAGTTGGCCTGCTGGAAGCCGCCCGGCACGCCGAGTGCGGCACAGTTGGCGGCACTGCCGCGCGGCGGCGTGCCGCCGAGCCCTACCGAGCAGGGATCGAACAGCTGCAGGTCGGCGCGCGCGGCCGAGCCGTACAGCTCGCCGATGGAGGGTGCGCGGAAGCCTTCGGCGTAGCTGGTGCGCAGCACGAAGTCATTGGTCACCTGCCAGCGCAGGCCGTACTTGGGGGTGAACTCGCCGCCAAAGGTGGAGTAGTCCGAGTAGCGACCGGCCAGGCTCAGGTCGAGCTTCTCGCCGAGCGCGCTCTTGGCGAAGATCGGCACGCTCAGCTCCAGGTAGGCCTCGTTGACATCGTAGGAACCGGAGGTGGGCAACGACGGCACGCCGTTGTAGTGGCCGATAACGGTCAGCGGATCCGGATCGTAGCGGCCCTCGTACTTGCGGTATTCATAGCCGGTGGCGAAGGAGACCGGGCCGGCCGGCAGGGTGAACAGTTCGCTGCTCAGGTTGGCGGTGAACAGGCTCAACTCGTTCTGGCTGCGGTCGCGCACCACCGGCTGGATCCAGCGCAGCATCTCCGGGGTGATCGAGCCGACGCCACCGAAGATGTTCAACGGTACGCAGCCGGGCGTGGCCGCACACAACGCGGGATCACCCAGCGCCATGTTGACCTTGTAGATGTCGTAGCTGCCGTAGTTGGTCTGCTCGGCCTTGTTCTTGCTGTACATGCCGTTGAGGTCCCAGAACCAGCTGCGGTCGGCGGCCTGGAACTGGCCGACCAGGCCGGTGGCGAAGTACTGGGTATTGACCTCCTGCTCGAACACGCGCGCGCCGCCTTCGACCGGGCGACGGCCGATCAGGCTCATGTTGCCCGAGGCGACCAGATCGAAGCCGAACGGGTTGTAGGGATTGAGCCCGGACACGACGATGTTGTCCGCCAGCGGATTACCGGTGGCGCCATCGGGCCCGAAGAACAGCGGCTCCGGTGCGGCCTGGTTGGTGGACTCGCGACGGTTGCCCAGTGCCTTGATGTACCACTGGATGTCATCGGTGAGGTCGAAGCGGAACTGGCCGAAGATGCCCTTCCGCTCGGACGGCGTGAGCACCATGTTGTACTCGGCGAAGTTGAACCGGTCGGCCGAGGTGAAGCAGTGGTAGTCATCGCTGCGGGTGCAGCCGGCGCTGCCGTCGTAACGCGGGCTGCTTACGCCGGTATTGGGCACGATGTCCTGCTTCGCACCGGTGTTGGGGTCGACGAAAGAGAAGCGTCCCTGCGGAATGCCACCGCTGCCGAAGGCCAGCCCGGTGCCGGGAATCGGGAAGCGCGACTGCTCGCGATCGCGCGCATACACCGGGTCCTGCTTGGTCCAGCTCGCCCCCAGGAACAGGGTGTAGCGGTCACCGCTGGTGCCCCAGGCCAGGTCCACGCCCTTCTGGGTGCCATCGCCCTTGGTGTACTCGCCGTAATTCATCGTCACCTGCGCGCCGTCGAATTCTCGGCGGGTGATGATGTTGACCACACCGGCGATGGCGTCGGAGCCGTACAGCGACGACGCGCCGTCTTCGAGTACTTCGATGCGCTCGACGATGGCCAGCGGGATGGTGTTCAAGTCTGTCGCCGCGCCCACGCCGGAGGCGGAGGATTCGTTGACCCACCGGATGCCGTCGACCAGCACCAGCACGCGCTTGGCACCCAGGTGCCGCAGATCGACCTGGGCCGAGCCCGCGCCCACCCCGCTGCCATCCGGCGGGAAGCCGAAGTTGCCCGAGGAATTGAACTTCGCATTGAGCGCCGAACCGGAGCCGGTCAGCTGCTGCAGCACATCGCCGATCGAGGTCAGGCCGGTACGTTCGATCTCGGTGCGGGTGAGGGTCTGGATCGGCACCTGCCCTTCCACCTCGGCCCGCTTGATGCGGCTGCCGGTCACTTCCACCCGGTCCAGATCGGTCGTGCTGCGGGGCGCGTCCTGCGCGCTGGCCAAGGCCGGCGCAGCCAGCAGCAGGCACAGCGATACGGCAACCGCCAGCGGGCGGTGATGCAGGTTGTTCATTCGCTCTCTCTCCAAAGGAATGTCGGGCTGGGCTGCCGCGCCCCCTGCATGGCGGCAGCGTCTCCTTTGTAAACAACCTGTAAATGTGAAGGAGTGACGTGCGCCTCGCTTTCACGGGAATTCGACAAAACCGACTGCGCAGGGTCCAGCTATGGAGGCATCTCCCGTGCGACGCGTAGGAACGCAAATGTCGCTGTTTTCAAGGGTCGTTGAAGGCATCCAAGGCGGGCGTCGTGCCGCTGCTGCGCGAACGCCATCCGCTTGATGCCAGGATTCGGGTGGCGACCGGAACCTTGGCATTTGCGCCATCCAGCGCGTCGGAATCGGCTTCAGTGCGCAGCCGTTGAACGTCGCCCGCACGGGCATCCACGTGCTACACCGCCCATGATGCGGTGGGATCGCGATCGGCACGTGCTTCCCACGTCCGTGGTCACCCGTGGAGCGATGGAACGGTGATGCGAATGGCGCGCCTAAGCGGCAGCTGTTCATCCTCGAGTCGGCTTGCCCTCACTCCCTTTCACCCCGCGCCGTTATGCTTTCCGGCATGACTCGACTTCCCCTGTATTTCTTCAGCGCGACCGTCCTGCTGGCCTGCACCGGGGTCAGCCCGGTGGCCGATGCCCAGAACCTGGATGCCCAGCGCGCGCAGCTCAAGGCCGTGATCGACAATGCCGAGCGCGGCCAGTTCGATCCTGCCCAGGCGGCGGCACTGAGCAGGCACCCGCTGTATGGCTGGGTCGAATTCGCCAACCTGCGGCGCAACATCGATACCGTCAGCAACGTGCAGGCGCAGGATTTCCTGAAGCGCTACAACGGCCAGGCGGTGGCCACCAGCTTCCGCAACGTATGGCTGCCCGCGGTGGCGCGGCGCCAGGATTGGCCGACGCTGCTCGCCAACTGGACCGACACGACCAACGTCGGCCTGCGCTGCGCCCAGCTCAACGCACGCCAGGCTACCGGCAAGGCCGATGCGCAGTGGGTCAGCGAGGCGCAGGCGATCTGGCGCAGTACCGGCAAATCGCTGCCCGATGCCTGCGATCCGGTGTTCGCGGTGCTGGACGCCAAGGGCGGCATGAACGCCGAACTGCGCTGGGCGCGCATCGATGCCGCTGCCGATGAGCAGCAGCCGGCGGTGATGCGCAGCGCCGCGCGCGGCCTGCCCGCTGCCGACCTGGCGTTGGCCAACACCTATGCCGCCTTCGTCGACAGGCCCAACGCCAGCGCGTTGAACTGGCCACGCAATGAGCGCAGCCGGCGCATCGCCACCGATGGCCTGGCCAAGCTGGCCAAGGCCGATCCCGGAGCCACCGAACAGCAGTTGCCGCAGTACGCCGACGCCCTGCAGCTGAGCGCCGCGCAGCGCGCGCAGGTGCTGTACCAGATCGCGTTGTGGACGGTCGCCTCGTACGGTCCCGACTCCGCCCGTCGCCTCAATGCGGTGCCCGAATCGGCGTATGACGAGCGCCTGCACGAATGGCGCACGCGCGAAGCGCTGTCGCGCGGCGACTGGCCAGCCGCACTGACCGCCATCCGCAAGATGGGCCCCACCCAGCGGGCCGACTCGCGCTGGCGTTATTTCGAAGCGCGCATGCTGGACAAGACCGGCAAACGCAGCGAAGCGCAGGCGGCCTTCCGTGAGGCAGCCCGCGCGGCCACCTTCCATGGCTTCCTGGCGGCCGACCAGCTCGGCCAGAACTACACGCTGTGCCCGTGGGAACCCAATGACAGTGCCCAGGCGCAGGCGGCAGTCGCCCGTGACCCGGCGATCGTGCGGGCCATGGAACTGTTCAAGATCGAGCGTGCCGGCTGGGCCGTGGCCGAGTGGAACGACGCGCTGAGCCGCTACGACAACACGCAGCGTCGCTTGGCCGTGGAAGTGGCGCGCGACAACGGCTGGTTCGACCGTGCGGTGTTCTCGCTCGGCAAGACCCCGGACGAGCAGCGCCTGTATTCGCTGCGCTTCCCGCTGCACCACGATGACAGCATCCGCCGCGAATCGGCGCGCAACGCGATCGACCCGGCCTGGGTGGCCGCGGAGATCCGCGCCGAAAGCATCTTCAACCCGAAGGCGCGCTCGCCCGCCAACGCGATGGGCCTGATGCAGGTGCTGCCGGCGACCGGCGCGGCCGTGGCCAAGTCGATCGGCCTGACCAACTACGGTGGTGCCGCCAGCCTCTACGATCCGGACACCAACATCGCCATCGGCACCGCCTACCTGCGCCAGCTGATGAACAAGTACGAGGGCCTGCCCTACGTCACCATCGCCGCCTACAACGCCGGCCCGACCCCGACCGCCCGCTGGCAGTCGCAGCGCCCGGGGTTCGATCCGGACATCTGGATCGAGACCATCAGCTACAAGGAAACCCGGGAGTACGTCGCGCGCATCCTGGCCTTCAGCGTGATCTACGACTGGCGCTTGAACGGCGATGCGCTGCCGGTGACCGACCGCATGAACGGCCGCCTGCAGGTCAAGCGCAAGACCTTCGCCTGCGCAGCCAATGCCGACAAGGGTGGCGACTGACCGGCTCGGGTATGCCAACCGGTTGGCGTGGCCTTGGTCCACTGCGGCATCATGGGCACATGAAAATCTATCTGGTTGGCGGCGCCGTGCGCGACCGCCTCTTGCAGCGTTCCCCCGGCGACCGCGACTGGGTTGTCGTCGGGGCCACCCAGGCGCAGATGGAAGCGCAGGGCTACAAGGCCGTGGGCCGTGATTTCCCGGTGTTCCTGCATCCGGACAGCGGCGAGGAATATGCGCTGGCCCGCACCGAGCGCAAATCCGGACGCGGCTACCGCGGTTTCGTGGTCGATGCGGACCCGTCGGTGACGCTGGAAGAAGACCTGCAGCGCCGCGACTTCACCATCAACGCCATCGCCTGCGACGAGGCCACCGGCACGTTGGTGGATCCCTATGGCGGCGTGCGGGATATCGAGCAACGCGTGCTGCGCCACGTCGGCCCGGCCTTCATCGAAGATCCGCTGCGCGTGCTGCGTGCGGCCCGCTTCATGGCGCGCTTCGCCCCGCTCGGCTTCACCGTGGCCGAGGAGACGATGGCCCTTATGCAGCAGATCGCCGCCAGCGGTGAGCTTGAGGCACTGGTGCCCGAACGTGTCTGGCAGGAGCTGCGACGCGCCCTCGCCTCCGCGCGGCCGTCCGCCTTCCTGCGCACGCTGCATGATGCCCATGCACTGGGCCCGATCCTGCCCGAGCTGGAAGCACTGTATGGGGTGCCGCAGCGCGCGGAGTTCCACCCCGAAGTGGATACCGGCGTGCACCAGGAAATGGTCAGCGACATGGCCGCGCAGCTGGCCCCGGGCGATGACCTGATCGGCTTCGCCGCGCTGACCCACGACCTCGGCAAGGGCCTGACCCCGCCAGAGGAATGGCCGCGCCACATCATGCATGAGCAGCGCGGGGTGGCCCCGCTGCGTGCCTTGGCCGAGCGCTTGAAGGTGCCGGTCGATCACCGCCAGTTGGCCGAAGCGGTCTGCCGCGATCATCTCAACGTGCACCGCATCGACGAACTGCGCGATGCCACCGTGCTGGAACTGCTGGCCCGCTGCGACGGCTTCCGCCGCCCGGAGCGGATCGCGCAGATCGCGCTGTGCTGCGAGGCCGACAAGCGTGGCCGGCTGGGGTTTGAAGACAGCGATTATCCGCAGGGCGAAACGCTCACGCGCCTGCACCAGGCGGCGCTGGCGATCCAAGCGCGCGACCTGGACCTCACCCACCTGAAGGGACCGGCTGTGGGTGAAGCGCTGGCCAAAGCGCGTACGCGGGCGATTGCGGCGGTGCGTTGAACGTCTGCGCCGTGCCGGCCCGCACACTGTCGGGCCGGTCCGGCACAGCCGATTTCAGCGGGTATCCGCCAGCGCAGCCGCCTGTTTGCAGGCCGGTTGCGCAAGCAGCCATTCGCGCGCCGCCGCGACCGCGTCCTGCCCTGCGCCCACCGTGACGTCAGGCTGCAGGCGGTTGCCATCGCCGACGCCGTTGCGGTCGGCGATCACACTGCCGGTCAACAGCAGCAGGCTGCCATCGGGCAGACGCTGCGGGGTATTGGCGGTGGAATAGCCCGCACTGGGCTGGCCGAAGCTGCGCGACGCTGCCCGGCCGCGGAAGGCCAGTACCGATGCCTCGCCGGAACTTGCAGTGCGCGGCCCGAACAGGACGGCCACCGGGGCGCCCGGGTGGCGCAGTGTGTACTGCGTGTTGCGCGATCCGACCACCGCCTTGCCGTCCAGCCAGACCGCACCCTCGCGGTACGCCCACGGCTGGCGTTTGTCGGCCAGCAGGAACATGCCCACCGGATCAGCGCCCTTGGCATCGCCCAGCAACGGGCCCATGCCCAACAGCATCGGCCACATGTTGCCGCCACTGTTGCCGCGCAGGTCGACCACCCAGCCACAGCGATTACCATCATCCTGCGCCTGGATGCGCGCCTGCAGCGCGACGGCCGCCTGCTTGCGCGCCTGCTTCTGCATATCCTGCGACTGCGTTCTGTCGTCCATGTAGGCGCCCACCTTGATCCACCCCAGACGCGCTGTCGGTCCGCTGCGGGCGTCATCTGTCTGCGGGGTCGCAGCACCCATCGCGGTTTGAGTGGCCTGCGCGCGCTGCGACTGCGTGCGCTGCTGGTTGGCCGATATCCAACGCCCGTGCCCGCCACTGCTGCGCTGGATCACATCGTCCAGCAGCCGCCGCGTCTGCACCGGGTCACGCGCAGCCGCCAACTCCGCGCGGGCCTTGGACCAGTCCACGCGGTCGCGATACAGCGACTGCTGCTGCAGCAGATCCAGGATCCGCGCCTGTGCCTCGGCGCTGGGTACGTCCTGTGCGTTTGCAGCGCCACTTGCCGCTGCCAAGACCACCATCAACCACCCGCAACGTCCTGCGATCATCGCGCTACATCCCTGTAGTGAAGAGGCTGCAGCTTACCGCTGCACCCGCCAGCCGGAACAGTGCGCCGTTCGCATAACCAGCGATGCCTCACGCCACAACGCGGTCGGCAGCGCCGATTGCGTCCGGCGTGCCGCCGCGGATTCCTGCCTGCCGTCGCCCTACCAGTCCAGCCGCAGCCCGATATTGCCTTCGATCACCTTGCGCTCCTTCTGCGCACTGCTTTCCAGGTCGCGCGTGTAATCGGCCACCGCAAACGCACTGACGGTGCTGTTGTAGCGCGCAACGACGCCCACGCCCACTTCCAGCGCGCGTGAATCCTGCTGGTTGAGGATGCGGTTGGTATCGAAATCGATGCGGTCTTCGCCGTCCAGGGTCTGCCAGTAATTGAGCTTGATGTACGGCTGCCAGCCGTTGCCGGCGATGTCGTAGTCGGCAGCCAGGCGCAGGCCCACGCGTCCGGTCCAGGCGTTGTCGTTGTCAAAGCGCAGCGCGGACACCGCGTCGCCGGCATCGTCCACCGACGTGCGCTGCCAGATCACCTGCAGCTGGGGCTCCAGCCACCACGCACTCTGCCCGAAGCGCAGCAGCGGCTTGCCCACTTCCAGCGAGGCGGTAGTGCCATCGCCACGCACGTCGATGCCGAGCCCGCGCGAGGAGGTTGCGTCGCCGTCGTAGCGGCTCTGCATCACCACCGCGTCCAGGTAGCCACCGGCGCTGCCGGCGCGGGTCCAGTACACGCCCACGTGTTTGTCATCCAGCCGCGTGCGGCCCACTGCAACGTTTTCCCAGCCGATCGCAAAACCGGTCACGTTGCCCTGCGCACGGGTGCGCCCGACAAACACGCCGAACTGGTCGCGGTGGGTATCGGTCGCGTTGGCGTACAGGTCCAGGCCGGCCTGGATGCCCTGGATGTCGCCATCGAAGCCGGGCTGCGCGTCGCCGTCCCACTGCTGTTCGTGGCTCTGCCCCACCAGCCGCGCCCAGGCCGCGCGCACGCCGCCCTGCCCGGCCAGCAGACGCTGCTCGCCCTGGCGTTCGTGGAAGGTGCCCAGGCTGGCCAGGCTGGTCTCACGCAGCAGCGGCGGCACCACCGAGTACAGGCCAGTTTCGAAGCGGTACAGCGGAATGATGTCGCCCTGCGCGGGGCGCGCACCGGGCGTGGGCGGCACCGCCAGCGGCGCGGGCACCCCCGCCACGTCGGTGGGCACCGGCGGCGGCGTATCGATGCTGGGCGGCGCGACGTCGGCGGGATCGGCCGGCTCCGGCGGCG
>NZ_KV791279.1:0-157671 GCF_001807865.1 Stenotrophomonas sp. HMSC10F06
GGCCCGCTGAAGGGCGGGCCGCTACCGCGGCAAGGGCGGGCGGATGCACCAAAAAATTCAACAACAAGTATGAAATCGATGCGATTATGCGTTTCTGACGCAAAAACGCATCTATTTCATAGAGCAAGCGATCAAAAATAGCAGTTGGGCCGCCAAGTCGGGCGCTGCCGCGGAATGGCAGCGGAAGGAGGTCGCGACTTATTGCCGGGTCGATTTTTCGTCTGTCGTAGGCGCGACGCCGTCCTGCCGTTCACCTCGTATGATCCGTTTGACGCGTGCCGGTCCCAAGTGCCGGCCCGGGACGCGGTCGATGCCCTGATCCCGCAGGCTGCGGTGATCGACCCGCGCCTCCACCCCGGCCTCGGCCAAGGCCTCGTTCTCTAGATCGGCGATCTTCTTGCGGACAGTAATAAGGTCTTCCCGCATCTGCTGGCGTGTCTTACCGCCGCTGAGCTTTCGGCAGCCACCCTTCTCCGGGTGCGTCGGGTTGTAGCGGGAGAAGTACTTTTCTGCCGGTCGCGGGATTCCGTCGGGTGCCCGGTCCGAGGTCATCACGTGGACGTGCGGATTCGGGTCGCCCGACAGTTTCCCATCTGGGCGATGCATGGCCAGTTGCCAGGGGCGGTCACCGGCAATCGCCTGAGCGATCTTCCGGCTCAGGTCCAGGTTCTTCTCGTCTGCCAGCTCATTCGGAAGCACCACGATCCATTCCCGATAGGCCGCGGCATTACTGCGCTCGTACTTGTCGGCCGCCTTCCAGAAGTCCTGCGGCTTGTCCTTACTCCACTCCGGCAGGTTTTCGAACTCGAAGGCCAGCAGGTCTTCCCGGTCCTCGTACTTCTTCCCGCTGCGAGCGTCGTAGCGGCTGTGCTCGACGCAGGTTCCCTTCTTGCCGCTTTTTACTTCAACACGATAGATGGCCATGTATGTTCTCCTTTGTTGTAGGCAAAAAAAACCGGCAAGGGAGGCCCTTGCCGGTCGTTGTGCTGCGTGGTGTTTGATAGCTGACGGGAGGAAAGGTTAACTGCGCTTCCTCATGCCCCCTAATTTATTGAAAGATCAACCACTGTCACTGCCGTGTGACGATCATCGATGAGTAATGCTCATTACCGTAGCCTCTCCGTATCTACATAGGGTTACCTTTAGTTATGTAGGGAAATACATGCAATCCTGTTTCTAGGTGGCATCTACAGGATCTAGCTACTTACACGGGGGAAAGCAGAAATAAGAGATCGTGCTCTGGCATGTTGGATCACCAACCGAAGTACTTTGCTAGTCCCAAGGACATTGACGCCGCAAGTGTTCGCATAGACCGACTCTGCAGGAACGAGCGCCTCGTGGAACGACTGCCACCACAGTTGTTCCACATCATGGTGCTGTCCGCGGAGGTGCGCGCCATACGCGGCTCAACATTTTTTGGAGCACCACTGACGTGAGTGATCGCTGTATCTTGCGATTACGCAGTCATTTCCATCGTCTAGCTAGACGCCGGCGCGGCTCACAGGGGAACAGGAGTGAATACTGCCGATACCACTGGCCTCCAGCTCGCGACCAGTTTGCGCTTCGGCTCGAGCAGTTCGCCCGTTTCCTCGGTGCTGGCGCATCGACCAGTGCGCGTATCCCAACGAGCTACGACATGATCACTGACTTCAAAGCAACTTTGTTTTGTCAAGGAAGCGGAACATCCCCGCCGCGAGATAGCCCCGAGCGATACGCTATGGAAGGAGCGGATCAATTGAACAGCCCGTTGTGAAAAGGCCAGCTCTTGTGAGCTGGCCGGGTGTTTCAGAAGCTTCCTTGCGGCGTGGCTCCAAGTGGCCATCGCTGCGGCTTCGTACGAATCTTGTACTTACGCTTGTCGCGCTCGTACGGGACTATCACGATCTCGTTCCAGCGGACCAGTACATCCACCGCAGCATCCATGCGGGCTTTGGGACGAAGCCCGCAGTTATGGGAGACCGTGGTGCTTTCAACCTCGGTTGCACCGAATTTCCAGTATTTCCGCTCCAGGTAGGTCAGTAGCTTCCTGGCGTCGACCTCTTCCGCGGGTTCACTTCCATCGACGAAGAGGCGGTGGAACTCCCACAGGTGCCACATCGCAATTTCGATGGCGCGCCTCAGGACATCCTCACTGATGCCTCCGGTATACCCTTCGAAGTAATGCATGATCGCCGCTATCCTGCTGGCATTCTCCATGGTCTTGGAAGCGATGTCGCTAATTTCGGCGTAGTCACCTCCCGGTCGCATCCCGAGTTCGATGTCATTGGCGGTACGGCGCCAAAGCGACGCGGCCTGTTCCGTGAACTGGAGGGTGAGGCGGGTGTTGGTTCTCGATTCGGCCAGCTTGTCGTTCAACTTGATGAGTTCGCCGAGGCGTGCGCGGAACCTGTCTAGGTCCGGCATGGTGGAGGAGTCAAAACGAGCCTGACGATAGCCCTTGTTCGAAGGCGGCATTGCGATCAGGAAGCGGGCAAGCGTTCCTGATCCGCGGGCAATATCACCCTTCTTCTGCATGTACTTCTGCACCACCTCGTAGTGGCTCATGACGTGCATCGTGGTCCTGGCATTATGGACCGTGATGACCTTGTTCCCGGCGCGAGCCAACGGTAGCGTCCGGGGGCCATCCCAGAGCTTGTTGAAGAGACCGAGGTTGCGCATGGCTGCGGATTCGAGGAGTAGCTGCCCTTCGTCGGTGATCAGGGCGATGGCTTGGCCATCACCCTCCAGCGCTTCGTGGATGGCGGTGGCGGTCATGTCCTGATGCACGATCTGTCGTGCCCTGGGGTGCGCCGGTTCAAGCCCGTTGTGCGCGATCAGCTCCAGCTCGAGCGGATCCGTGTCCAGGCCTTCCTCCTGGAGTTTTCGGATTCGCTTGAGGATCCCCTTCTTCTTCAGCTTCCAGATTTCGAGCTTGGACCTATGAATGTTCGTGTACTCATCCTGCTTTCGGGTGATCTCTTCGTCGTGTGCGTATAGCGGTGCCGCGACAAGGGAGTTGACCGCGCTGCGTCGCTCCCCGGACTCACCGATGAACATCAGGTACAACGACGCTGGGCTCAGCAATCCGTTCGCGACCGGAAGCACGACATCGATCAATCGCTGGCAGACTGCAGCCGCCGAGGACAGGAGCACAAGCGCGATCAGCGCATTTGGCGCTTGCGTTGCCGTATGCGTGTCCTTACCGGCATAGTGGAAGATGGGCGTAAGCGCATCGATCGGGTATTCGATCAAGTTCTTGCGCACCATTACGCGACCATTTTGTCGTTGGAGGTGATGTCGTTGGCAGTCGCTTCCGGTCCGGCTTGCGGCTGCAGTGCAAGCGGGTGACGGCAGGTCGGGCACAAGGCCGACCTGCCGTCAGCGCCACGGGTGCTGCGCTCATCATTCAGCAGCTTACGGAAGCTGGCTGCGTGCAGCTTCAGGTCGTAGCTATCGTTCAGCAGTGCGATGACATCCTTCTGCGAAAGTCCCTGCTTCATTGCCATTTCGATGAGCTCGTACGCTTCGGAGAAGGTGGTCTCCACGCCGGACGTCTTCTTGGACAGCGCTTGATCGATCTTGCGCTGCAGCTTGGCCAGGCGCTCGGCCTTGGCCTTGGTATCGGTGGCGGTATTGTTCTCGATCTTCATGGGTAGGCTCCTCAGTTAGCGGGTACGCGACGCAGCGGCGCAGATTTCGAGATAGGCGATGATCTCCGAGTGCCACCAGACCGAGGGCGAACGCTCGGACTTGCCCAATTTGAACGGTTGCGGTGCCAACCGGTCGTAAGCCGGGGACTGCGAGTTCAGGCGGTCATACCAGGCGGATTTGCTGATCGACAGGATCCGCAGCACTTCCGGCAGGCGAATGGCACGTTCATCGGCGGGGGCCTCGGCGCGGACCATCTCGAAGATGTTCTTGAGGCGGTCCAGGACGTTGCTTTCCATCAGCTCCCGGAGCAGATCCAAATCGCGAGAGGTCTGGGTGCCGCCGATTTCGGAGGCGAGAGCTGTCGCGAGCTTGCGGCGGCCTGGTGCGGTTACGGCGAGGGTCTTGGATGCGAGCATTACATTCTCTTCCTGTTGAGTTGCTCGTCCGCAGTAGTGCGTCCGAGTCCAAACAGGATGCGAAAATCGCATCAGGCTCGCTTCCGGTCAGGGGCTGACCGTTTGACAATTTAGGCTAATTGCGGTATCGCTTGGTGCCTGGCGGTGACGGCACCGTCTCTCGAATTACTACGGGGGCTTGTTCGTGACCCAGGCGCACGCTTAGCGTGTCGTCATTGGCCAGCAGGTTGATTAGGCGCGTGTGGTACTCGCCGGTTTCGAACTCGAACACTTCGCACGTGGCTCGCGCCGCGCTGGGTTCGGGCACAGCGGTGGTGAGAGGGGCCTTCTTTGCTTCGAACGCGGCGAATGCTTCAGCCATCTCCGGGTAGGGACCCTTGGGGCTGGCCCAGGAGTTGAGCGTGGCCTCCAGCCGGGCCGTGGCGCGGTCATCCGCGTTCGACTTGGCTCGTTCCGTCAGAGGCTCCTCCGTATTCCCACCGTCGAGCTCTCTCAGCTTGTCCAGGAGCACGTGCTTGCCATTCTTGTCCTTGTAGTCCTGTATGAAACCAATGACCGCCCGCTTGGCCTCGGCGACGCTTTTGATCCTCGTTTTGCCCTTAAGCGTGTCGAGTGCCTTCAGGACGATGTAGCGCTTGAACTCGGTGTCTTCGGCCCTCGCCTTGGCGGCGTAGAGCGCCATCGCCTGCGAAGCGGATTTCGTCGTATTCAAGCCGAGGTTGTAGTAGGCGAGGGCGATGATGTGCCAGACGCGGTCGCTATGGCCGTTGAGGCACAAACGCCGGGCTTCCTGCAGATACACCGCCGCGATCAGCAGGCCTTTGTAGGGATAGGGCTCTAGCTTGTTCCAGGATTCCGGAACCAGAGCATTGACGATGACCTGCTGGCGCAACCATTCCAGATCGGAGTGAGTGGCGGCCTGGCCACGCTTCCGCAGCTCGGCTTCGGCAAAGGCCCAGAGCGGGCTGACGTCCTCCAGCTCGTTCGCGTGGATCTGCTCGTGCCAGAGCAAGATGCCGTGCTCCACGAGTAAAGCCGGGTCCACGACCCTCTCGCCCTCGTACTCGTAAAGGAAGTGCGTCCTGGGGAAATTGATATCGGCGGGAAAGAGATGGCGCGGCTTGCTTGCTTCAGGATCTGCCTTCTTCTTGCTCATGATGCGGTCTTTTGGTATTTCTGGTGGTTAATGCGGAATACTACTTGTTCATTGGGCCGGCCCGCGCGGTGTTCGGGTCGTGAATCTGAAATGCGAACCTGCCACTAGCGGCTAGAACGCCTCGCTCTAAAGCGAGCCCAGGTAGGCGTGAGTGGATCCCGGGACACAGTTGCACTGCATCGGTAGCATAGGACTTTCTGTCGGACCTTAGGCGCTACCATTCGAGCGCTCAAAATTGAAAAAGCAGGGAGAGGGGGGGGCTTTCCATGGCTGCATCTGACATCAGTGTGCGCGACACGCTCAAGCTGCTTGATGGCTCGTTCGAGCCCTTCGCTGCCGGCGTGTCAAACGGGCTTTATGCATTCTGGTTGGGCTCCGGCATTTCATTCGGACGCGCGCCCAGTCTGCTCATCCTCGTCGGCAAAGTCGTTGAGTTTGTACGCTCGCGCATTGACCATGCAGATCCCAACTGCAGGTTCGCCCGTACTTTGGGAGAGATTCTCAATTTGGCCAGCGCTTCAGCGGACGAACGTGCGCGCTCGAAGTTCGATGAGCCCTTTGCCAGCTGGCCGGACCGGGATGCCCTTGCTGGGCGCTTGGTCAACAACTATTCCAAGCTGCTCGGCCTCACCGTCGATGGCGAGGACCTCGACTATCTTCTGTGGACCGTCATCGACGTCGGTGCGACGTTTTCGGGCACCGCTATGACTCCCGACGTGGAGCACCTCTGCCTGGCTGCCTTGAGTCTGGAAGGTGCGGTCCCTGAGATGCTCTCGGCTAACTGGGATCCGCTGATCGAAAGAGCTGTGGACGCACTGACGGCCGGCAATACAGCATTGAGCCCAACAGTCGTCGCCCGTCCCGCCGACCTTCAGCTGCCCCGCAACAAGACCCGCCTCATCAAATTTCACGGCTGCGCTGTCAGGGCTCAAGGTGACCCGGGCCAGTACCGCCAATGGTTGGTGGCGTCCAATGATCAGGTAACCGCCTTCTGCTCGCAGCCGAACAATCAAGGGCTGGTAACAGCATTGACGCACATCGTCGGGAGCAAGCGCACGCTGATGCTTGGCCTATCGGCCCAGGATGCTAATATCCAGGGAATCTTCAACAAAGCAGCTAACGAGTTGGCTTGGCAGCTCGGCGATCCTCAGCCGAGCTACGTGTTCTCAGAGCAAGAACTGGGCATGGACCAGCGATCACTTCTGAGAAACGTCTATCGCGACCAAATCACGTCAGCGAACCTGACAGCGGTGTTTGAGGCGGCGCGCATCCAGGCATACGCAAAGCGGTTGCTCACCGCGCTGCTGCTGGATGTGTGGTCGAGAAAGCTGCAGGCGCTGATCTCTCTCGCTCCAAGTCCGCTTCTGCCTACCGAGCGTCAGAACCTTTGCGCCGGCATCGTTTCGCTTCGCAACTACTTGGCAGATGCGGCGGAGCCGGAGCTCAACTTCATCGATGCGCTCATCGATCGGTTTGGTCGCGCCTGCAAGTTGCTACGCGACGGCCAAATCGAACACCCCAACGTCAGGTTTGAGCCGATTACGAATGACGTCGTGACGGCTCTCCCAGGTAATCTCGCCTTAGGGGCTCTCGGGTTACGCGAGGCAGCCGTTGCACTCGGCCTGTTGGGGATTGGCTTGAGCCGCGGTGACTGGACTGTGGAAGCTGAGGCTTTAGACAGAGAATCGGGTGTGCTGGCAGTTACCGGAAGAGGTGCAGCAGCGGCTCGCACCAAGGTCTACCTGACGGCCAGCGCGGCAGGCACCGCACTGCTTCACAGCGAGGGCCACCTGGTGGAAATAGAAAGCCCCCTCTTGATCCAGTCTCAAAAGCTGGGTGTACGAATGACCCGATCCCCAAGGGCGGCATCTGGGAGAACTGGATTAGCGAAAGCGCGCGAAGTCAGCATATCGACCCTACTGCAGACCTACGCCACCGCTGACGAGCTGTATGACGCATTCCGACAGGAGCTTGCGCTATGACTGATTCAACGCCGGTGGGCCGTGTCACGGTGGCTCTTGAGAATGCTGGGTACCAGCGGATCGCCAACGGACTCCAGATCGGCGAACTGAAGTTCCAGTTTCCGGCCGCGTTCGTGAAAGCGAAGAACTCAGCCGAACTTATCCTCGTCGTCGACATCGCAAGCGAGAGCGAGCCGCAGCTGACCCGTAAGGTCGATGGCGTGGCGCGCGCGCTGGACATCGCATCCTCCACACGGTCGCTCACCTTGGTGGTGACCGGCCCCCGTCCCAGTGCTGCCGCGCTGGAATCTCTAGGACGGGTCTGCCGGGTCCTTCCCACCGGCAATATCAGCGGTGACGACGGCGACGAAGTCCTTAAGAACTGGCTGGCTGTGCTTCTGCCACTGTCGTTGCCACAGCCTGAGTCCGTGGCGGGCAACTCTCTGGCCCGCATCCACGCCGTCGCGCAGACGCTGGACGAAACCACCAGGAAATTGATCGATGTTGCGTCGCAAGGGGAGGGTGCCGTTAGTAAGGAGCTGTACTCGATCATCGACGCCGCTGCTGTCCAGGCCAAGGAGAAGACCATATGACGCCGCGCATTACGTCCCTCACAGCCACCGACTTCCGCAGTCTTCGTGGAACTGTCACGGTCCCTATGGACAGCCCTGTTGTGTTGATCCATGGGCGTAATGGTGCTGGAAAGACCAGCTTATTGACGGCAATGGAACTTGGGCTGACTGGAAATCTGGCGTCGCTATCTCGGCTGGATCCGCTGTTTCGTGAACATCTGGTTCACAAGGAGGCGGTGTCCAAGAAGGCGGCGGTGTCGATCGGCGTCCACGGGCTTGGCGTCGACTTTCCTGCAGGGCATTTCGACATCCATGGCCACAAGTTTGCCGGCAGGCCGGCGCTGGATCCCGACCTGACCAAGCACTTCTCGGAGCGCTGCTACCTAGCGCAATCTACGTTGACCAGACTGCTGGAGTTCTACGAGGACAAGGCAGCAAATGGCACGGCGCTAACGCGGTTCGTCAAGGAGTTGCTAGGGCTGGATGCGCTAGATGCGCTCATTGACGGCCTGTACGATGCTGGTGACGTTCGCCGGCTCCGCGGCCATGCCGTGAGCTTCTGGGACATGCGCGAGCAGCTCCCGAGTTTGGATGACGAATTGAGCCGCTTGGCTAGAGAACTCACTGCCGCCGAAGGCCAGGCGGCTCAGCTCACGCAGACGGCGGAGCAGCGACTTGTACCACACTGGCCAGAACTTGCCAGTCTCTCGGCACAGGCGATGCTTGACCTGTTGAAAGACCAGTCGCAGGAGCCTGAGCTGCAACGGCTGACGCAGCTCAGGCGGGAGCTCAATGACACAGTTTCGCAAAGCCAGAGGGTGGCATCCACTATTGCTGCCGAACAACGCGAGGCCGTCGAAACGGCCGCCAGTGCAGCCGACGCTGCGCTGCGCGGCTGGTTGGATACCAGCGGCAAGCGCATGACGGAGCTGTTCGGCGTGCTCGGTGGCTACTTCTCTGATCTACCGTCACCCATTCAAAACCGCCCCGAATACGCCCGCGGCTACGCCCATCGGGCCATTACCACTGAGGTGACGAGATGTCAGCAGGTTCAGGGCAAGGATCAAGCAGCACAAAAGCAGGTTTCGACCCTTCAAACGGACCGGCAAGGCCTCACCACGCGGCTGGAAGAGATCGACAAGCAGATCGTGCAGCATTCGCGCGAGGCAGGCCAGCTTGCCCAAGCGCTGTCCACCTTAGTGCCCCATGTGCACACGGAAGAATGCCCGGTCTGTAGTCGGGACTTCGGTGAGATTTCGTCGTCGCCGTTGCTTGGTCATCTCACCGCCCGGATTGCGTCCCTGAACCAGTCGGCTGGCCTTCTCTCAGCCTTGTCGCAGGAGCGGGCGAACACGGTGAACGCCGTCGCGGCGAGAGATCGAGAGATCGGTGTCGCTCAGGCGCAAATACTCACGGCCGAAGTGAGAGCCGAATACGTGCAAAGGCTTGCAACCCTTGAAACGTCCTTGCAGGTTTTGTCTGCCCTGGAAGCGGAAGCCAAGGCTGGTGAAACCCTGTTCGGGCAAGCTGCCAACGCCGCGCAGGCCTTGGCATCGGCTCGCGCCGGCGATCAGCAATCAGCAGCCATTCGTAACTCTGCTGTTCGGTATGCCACGCTGCTCTCCATGGATTCCATCAGCGCCAACGAGCCTTTGCAAGCTGCGCTGCAGCGGTTCCTTGCTGAAGTCACTGCTCGGCTGGCGCGGTTGACAGAAAAAGAGTCGGCACGTCGCGATGGCGAGGCGGCGCTGAGGGAACTGCTGCTGAAGCAGCAAAATATTGAAGACATCAAAGCGAGGCAGCTGGAGCGCAGAACTGCTCGTCGAGGCCTGCATGAGGCGAAGGAAGCGGGGGAGCGCGCGATGGGACAGGCTCGCGAGCTTCTCAAGCTCGCTCAGGTCGAGCGTTCGCGTGTTGTTGGCCAGGTGTTCAACGATTCCTTGAATGCGGCATGGCGAGACCTCTTCGTTCGCCTGGCACCGGACGAGCCTTTTATCCCCGCCTTCGCTTTGCCCCAGGTTACGAAGGGCGACGTCGAAGCGAAGCTGGAGACCCACTACCGAGACGGCAGCAAGGGCGGAAATCCAAGGGCCATGCTCAGCGCCGGGAATCTCAACACGGCCGCGTTGACACTGTTCCTTGCGCTCCACCTGTCCGTGAAGCCGCAGCTGCCCTGGCTGATCATCGACGACCCGGTGCAAAGCATGGACGAGGTTCACATCTCGCAGTTCGCTGCGCTGTTGCGGACACTCTCCAAGCAGCATGGACGCCAGGTGATCATTGCTGTGCACGAAAAGCCCCTCTTCGACTACCTGTGCCTGGAGCTCAGTCCAGCGTTCGAAGGGGACCGTTTGATCACAGTAGAGTTGGGGCGTACGGCCAACGGAGACTCGGTAGCGAACACTCTGGTTAGAGACTGGAAACAAGACTTGGCGATTGCAGCGTAGCTATCTGCCCTCGCACTGGACTTCCCGAACCCTGAAACGGCCGCCTGGCTGAGACGTTATGTTGGTCTACGATTATACCGCCTCGTTTTAGCGATCAAACGACCAGTCGCAGTGAGTTTAGCGAATGGCTGCTCTTGGCCCGAAAACCGCCATTCCTTTATCTGCCGTCCAGCATCGCCCGGCTGGTCCCAGCGGATCGGTCTTGGTGATCAAATCCTACCGGCGTGCGTATGGGGGTCGGACGAGAACCGAGATGCTCGGGCCTGGAAGGCTGGCGCTGTTTTTGTCGGCACACGGGAGCGACACTTGCGTGCTTGGTTGGAAGGAGCTTTGCTTCAAGCTGTCCAAGGTCGACTAATGACGTCCGATTCACGTCGCCTCAAAAGTGAGTCAAAAAGTGAGTCGAAGTATTGGTTTTTTCAACATAAGTATATCCAAAACAAATAGATGCACTAGCTATTCGTGTGCTGGTGGGCCCACCAATTCAACCGGGGTGCGGTAGTTCTCGTTGTCTTCGCCATCCTTGGCGGGTTTTTCGTCTGCGTTGCGGACGTTGTCTCTTCCGTCTTGACGGTCTTCCTCGCGCCGGCCGCTCCTGAGCAGTCTTGCCACTGCCACTGCCGTTGCCAGTGCCGCTGCGGCTGCCGCTGCCGCTCGTCGGAGGATTCATCTGATCAACTCCCACCAAACAGTGCTCAGCGGTAACTCTGGCGCAAAGTGATTTTCTCGCTCTGTCGTAGTGATCGGCCGGCACCAGAAACGTCTATTGCCTAGTGCGTACAGCGCAGCTGGGATCGCATGGAAGAAGGCGCCCTCATGGCGTCTGCGCTTGAGCAACAATAGGAATATACAAAAACAGAAATGCCGCGCATTCTGTTTTTGTTAAGTGCGCGTCAACTATCGTTCCGCCCCGTTTGACGGCGCCATGAGTGGCTTTGCCGATTTCGCGATGTGGTTTTGCGCATCGCTTCCTGTGCGCGTGGCGGTAGTGCAGCGCAGTTTTCCATCGGCCATATGTGGTGGCTGTCAAAGAGGTTGATTCATGAAGTTTCTCACTATCCCGGCAGCCCTTGCCGCGACATTGCTTGTGTCCGGTTGCACAACCAGCAGCTGGATCCAGGCGGCCGGTGGCGTGATGCAGGCAAAGGATGACTATGACAAGCAGGCGCGCAACCAGCGCATCCGCGACGCCAACGCGGCGGCAGCGCGTGCGCGCCGGCAGTGAGCGCCGCCCCCATGACCAAGGCGATCCTGCTGGCGTGTGGTGTCTGCGCGGGTCTGTCCGCATGCATGCCCAGCGTTCTTCAATATGACCGCGGCAATCCGGTCGTGATCAGTTCGCTGCAGCAGGGGGCGACCCGCGAGTCAGTCCTGAGCGCCGCGGGACGGCCGCTGGATGCAATGGTGGTGCCCGGCATCAACGGCGTCTGCTACAACTATCTCCTGCGCAACCGCGGCAACACCTCGCCCTACTATGTGGTCTTCAACGCGCAGGGGCGCGTCGTCAACGCAGGCTATATCGCCTGCGAGAAGGCTCTCGCCGCGGGGTACCTGGATTCCAGTGAGCCAATCAAGCCGCGCTACTGATTGAACGACAACGCGATGCGCACGCGCGTCATCGCAACAGCGATGGCGCTTGGTCGATCCGCCACGCACCATTCAACGCGAGCACCACCGCGAACCTTCCGCACAGCAACACGTCGGCCTCGTTGTTCTCGCGCAGGTAGCGATCCGCCCCCGGCAGCATGAGTACCTCCACATCGCCGATGAAGTCATACCGCTCGTGATGCCGGGCGCGCACCATCACGCGATACGGCCCGCGAAGTGTGCGCACTACCGGCCGGGTTCCTGCGGCCTGCGCCGCCTTGATCAGGTCGATCACGTTGCCGCGCGGCATGCGCCAAACGATGCGCTCGGGTTGGCCGAACCACTCCAGCGCTTTCACCTCGCGGGTGTGCAGTGCGCGCGTGGGTGGCATGCGACCTAATGCCAGTGCTGCGCGGCGGCTGCGCAACGCACTCCACAGCATGCTGCCCACGATGAACAGCGCGGCCGCCATCAGGTACACGAACACCAGCCCGAACCACGGTGAGCTGTTGGGGATACCGAACAGCATGGCAAAGAAGATGAGCAGCATCACCCCCGTGATCCACTCGACCGTGTTGTTTCTTGTCGCCATGCCGGATCCCTTGAGTCACCCCGCAACACCCGGGGAGCCGGCCATTCTGACCCGGCAGGGGGCGCTCGTCAGCGGTTGGGTGACTTCTTTCGCAGGCTGAGGACGACGATGGCGATCACCGCTGCGATGGCGACCGGGATGAGCATCAAGCCGCCGATGATGATCCAGTGGTAGATACTGAAACTGCCCATGCGTAAGACCTTCCGTTGGTTGCTTCAATCCTACTATCTTTGTCCGTAGGCGGCATCGGGAACTGGGTGCTGGAGCCCATAAGCCGGAAAGGACGCTCGCATAACGCCTTTGGACCCCTATGCCATCCGGCACGTGGCCGGCGCCGCATCTGCCTGCTAGAAAGGCTGTCACGGACTTCCCCGGGGGTGATGCATGAAGCAACGCGTGTTGTCGGCCTGCGTGATGGCCCTGATCCCGTTCTGCGCCCAGGCGCAGATCGACCTGGCAAACCTGGACAAGGACATGGTCGGCCCACGCACCGAGGTCCTCGTGCTGGGCAGCGTGCACCTGAGCGAGCACGAGGCCTTCGATCCCAAGGCGCTGGATCCGCTGCTGGACAGGCTGGCGGCCTTCAAGCCCGGCTACATCACCATCGAAGCCATCAGCGGCGAGCAGTGCGATCTGGCCAAGCGCCATGCGGCGGTCTACGGCGATGACTACTGCGCCAGCACGGACACCGCGAAGACGGCCACGGGATTGGAGGTGCCGGCGGCGATCGTACAGGTCAACAGGACGTTGGCGGCCTGGCCGGCTGCCCCCACCGCCGCGCAGCGTCGCCAACTGGCCGCCCTGTTCCTTGCCGCTGGCGAACGGGCGTCTGCCTACGTGCAGTGGCTGCAGCTGCCCGTGGCCGAGCGACGCGCGGGCGACGGCCTGGACGGCAGCCTCGTCGAGCTGCTCAAGCAGATTCAAACGCGCAAGAACGAGAGCTACCAGATCGCTGCGATCCTGGCCGCGCGGCTCGGTCTGCAGCGCGTGTACGCCGTCGACGACCATACCGGTGACAATCACCAGATCGCCGACCGCAAGGCGTTCAGCGCCGCGCTCCAGCAGGCGTGGAGTGGGTATGGCCCCACGTTCGATGCCATGACGGAACGCGAAGCGGCCTTCATCGCGTCCAACGATCTGCTCTCGCTGTATCGCAGCGTCAACGATCCCGCGGCGCTGCAGGTGCTCGCCGAGTCCAACGTGCGCCCGACACTGGCCGCCGTGTCACCGCAGCACTACCCCCAGATCTGGGTGCAGGGCTGGGAAATCCGCAATCTGCGCATGGTCGCCAACATTCTCGAGGTTGTGCGTGACCACCCCGGCTCCCGCGTCCTGTCCATCGTCGGTGCCTCGCACAAGCCGTGGTTCGATGGCTGGCTGGGGCAGGTCTCGGGGGTGGATATCGTGGACACGCAGGAAGTGCTAAAGGAGTAGGAGGGCACCGCCCGCAGCGCCCTCCACCTGCCTCAGAACCGATAGCCGACTTCCGCACCGACGATGCGCGGGCGGTCGATGGGACCGTAGTAGTTGCCGTCACGGCCGAACGCCAGGTTGTCGAAGATCAACCCGTTGATGCGTCGCTTGTTGGTCAGGTTGTCGACGTACACGCGCGTGCTCCACGGTCCGGTTTCATAACCGAGCTGCACGCCGAGGATGGCCACAGCCGACTCGTAGGCGCGATTGCGTTCGTCCAGCGCCATGCGGCCATTGAACGATGACTCCACGCGCGCGAACAGCCCGGAGCGGTGCTGGTAGCGTGCGGCAAGATACGCCGTGTACTGCGGAGTGAGTTTGACGTCGTTGCCGGCCAGGCTTTCATTGGCGCCGACGAACAGCTTGCGGTACTCGGCGTCCACGTAGCCCGCGTTGGCGGTCAACGTCAGGCCGGGCAGGACCTCCAGCGCGCCTTCCAGCTCCACGCCGCGCGAGCGGATGCACGCATCCGAGCCTACGTAGTCGGAGGAGATCGGCCGGCCGTTGGCATCGGTGGCCAGCTGGATTTCCTGCCAGTTGTCCGAGGTGATGTGGAACACCGCGCCACCGATATGCCCCCGCCCGCCGAGCACGTTCATCTTGAAGCCGAGCTCGTGGCTCCACATCATTTCCGATTCGTAGCGCAGCACTTTGTCGTTGACGACGTCACTCTGCGCGGCCGCCAGATTGAAGCCGCCCGGAATGTAGCCCTTGGCGGATGCGGCGTAGAACGAGAGCGTGTCGCTGGCGTCGTAGCGCAGTGACACGCGTGGCAGCGTGGCAGTGAAGGTGTGTGCGAGCTCGGCATCGCGATAGAACACCAGGCCGCCCGGGCCCAGATCGAGCGTGCCTTCGCGCTGGCGGGTGGAGCGCTTGGCCTGCTCATGGCGCAGGCCAACGCTGGCGGTCAGTTTCGGCAGCGAGGGTGGGGTGTAGCTGGCCGTGCCGAACACGCTGTAGTCCTGGCCATCCGAGCCCTGCAGCGGAGCGAGGTCATAGCTGCCTAGGCCGCGCAACGGCGGGCCGACCAGCGTGCCCAGGATGGAGTCCTTGTGGTGCCGGTAGGTGGAGATGCCGGCGATGTAGGTCAGGGCCTGATCGCTGGGGGAGCTGAAGCGCAGCTCGCCGTTCCAGCTGTGCTGTTTGTCGTAGATGCGGCCGGCCAGCGCGGGTGTGGCGGTCATGTCAAAGTCGTAGCCGGCGGAGGTGTCCTCCTCTTGGCGGTAGGACAGGGCCGCATCCAGAGTGCCGCCGGACAATTGCCATTGCGCGCTGGTGCCGGCGACGGTTTCATTCTTGGTGGTGCGCTTGGGCGCATCGTTGATGTAGGTGAAGTCACCGGTACCACGGCCGCCGTTGTAGAGATCGCCGTAGGTGCGGTTATACAGGCCGACATCCAGCGGCAGATATTCGTACTCGAACATCCCGGGTGCACGCGTGCCCAGGTGATAGGCGATCGCATTGATGGCCAGCGTATCGGTCGGCTCCCAGCGAAGTTTGCCCTGCACGTAGGTTTCCTGGACCTTGCCTTTTACGCCATTGAACGGCGTGAGGTTCTTGAGGTGGCTGTCTTCGTCCGAGGCCATGAACGCCATCGAGCCGAACAACCGGTCGCTCTTGCCAAGCGCGCCGCCGAGGAAGCCATCCACGCTGCGGCCATGACCGTTGCTGAAGGAGGTCAGCCCGACATTCACCTCACCTTCGGTCGTCGCCGACGGTGCGCGCGTGCGCACCAGCACCAGGCCGGATTCGCTGTTGGCACCGTACAGCGTGCCCTGTGGCCCGCGCAGGATCTCCACCGACTCGACATGGTTCAACACCGCGTTGCTCAGTTCGCGGAACGGGATGCCGTCGATGTAGACCGAGGCGCGGTTGACCAGAAACGGGTTGGACTCGATGCCGCGGATGGAGATGAACATGTCGCTGAGCTGGCCCATCACGTTGAACTTCACGTTAGGCGCCAGCTTGTCCAGGTCGCGGAACTCGGTGACGTGCGCTTCCTTGAGCGCTTCGCGGTCGAGCACGGTGACCGACATGTCACTCTTGAGGTACGGGGTATCGCGTTTGCTGCCGGTGACCACGATGCCGTCCAGCTCGGTGGCCTTGGCGGGTGGGGTGGACTGGGCCTGGGCGGGCGCACTGGGCAGCAACTGAAGCGCGGCGAGCACGGCGCCGGCAAGTACAGCGTGTTTCACGAGGAGCCTCTGGGGTGGTGGCGCGCACCACGGTGATGGGGAGGAATCGCAAATGTTATTGTGTAACAATGAGGTGCTGCCGCTCCATTCCCGGCAGGGCGGATCCAGAACTGGACACCTGATGACCTGCGCCACTGCCACGCCAGCGACAGCGGTGGCCGCCCGTGTGGCGGCCGAAGCCGGCCGTCCGCTGGACGCCTGCGTCGGCAGCGCCGACGGCTCGGTGCTGATGCTCCGCCATGCGTTTGCGGCGGCGCAGGGCACGATGGGTGAGGGTGGTGCGCTGCGCATCGGGCTGCTCACGGCGGGCGGCGGCACCCTGTATCAGCGCACGGCGCTCGGACGCATCGCGCAGCCCTGGTGCGCAGGCGCGTTCAATGTTGTGTTGCCGGACTGCCCAGGCGAATTCCGCAGCCCAGCGCTGGCGCTGCTGGGCCTGGCCATCGACGCGCGGCATCTGCAGGGGCACGACGTGCGCTTGGAGCAGCTGCATCGCGCAGCATCGGCGCTGCATGGGGACCCGGTGATCGCCTCGGTGATGGGGGCGCTATGGCACTGCGCTGAAGCGCATGCAGGCTCAGCCGCGTTCTTCGAGCACGGTGTCGATCTGGTGCTGAAGCGGTTGGCGGGACTTCCGGTTGCGTCGCCCCCGACGCGACGCGCGTTGTCGCCGGCGCACGTCAAGCGCGTGCAGGAACTGATCGATGCCCATCTCGGCGACGATCTGGGCGTCGCCCGCATGGCGCAGGAAGTCGGGCAGGAAGCCAGTGGCTTCAGTCGTGGCTTCCGGCTGGCGACCGGCATGACGCCCTACGCGTACCTCACCTGGCGCCGGATGGAAGCGGCCAAGCCGATGCTGCTGGCCGGCCGCAGCGTCACCGAGGTCGCCCTGGCGATGGGCTATGCCAACCCCGGCAAGTTCGCCGCGGCGTTCCGGCGGGTGACCGGGCAGCCACCGTCGCGCTGGGCAGGCAACGCGCGAGGTGAACTGGCTGGCCATGTTTGAGGCCATCGGAGGACTGCGCTATCCTGCGCGCCGCTTCCACTGCCCCGGCAGGACCCTTGTGATGACGCCACCCTGATACCGCGTTGACGACGCGCCGGCCCTTGCGCTGGCTCAGGGAGTGCTTTGTCTTCATCACACAACGCGCCGTGCGGATCGCCGGTGCGTGGAGTCTGTCCATGTCTGTTTCCTATCCGCTGCGCCAGCAATGGTTCGGCAATATCCGCGGTGATCTGCTGTCCGGCGCGGTGGTCGCCCTCGCGCTGATTCCCGAGGCGATCGCCTTCTCCATCATCGCCGGGGTCGACCCCAAGGTCGGCCTGTACGCCTCGTTCTGCATCGCGGTGGTCACCGCCATCGCGGGCGGGCGGCCGGGCATGATCTCCGCGGCCACCGGCGCGATGGCGCTGGTGATGGTCGATCTGGTCCGCGACCACGGCCTGCAGTACCTGCTGGCCGCGACGATCCTGGCCGGGCTGCTGCAGATCGTCGCGGGCGCGCTGAAACTCGGCGCCTTGATGCGCTTCGTCTCGCGCTCGGTGATCACCGGCTTCGTCAACGCACTGGCGATCCTGATTTTCCTGGCGCAGCTGCCCGAATTGATGGGGATGCCATGGACGGTGTACGCCGTGTGCGCGGCGGGCCTGGCGATCATCTACCTGCTGCCGCTGCTGACCCGGGCGGTGCCTTCGCCGCTGGTGGCGATCGTGGTGCTCACCGGGCTGTCGATCTGGCTGGGCCTGGACATCCGCACCGTGGGCGACATGGGCGCGCTGCCGGACAGCCTGCCGGCCTTCCTGCTGCCGGACGTGCCGCTCACCTGGGAAACGCTGCGCATCCTGCTGCCGGTCTCGGCCACGCTGGCGGTGGTGGGCCTGCTGGAATCGATGATGACCGCGCAGATCGTGGAAGACATGACCGACACGCCCAGCCAGCGCAACCGTGAATGTGCCGGCCAGGGCCTGGCCAACATCACGGCCGGGCTGTTCGGCGGCATGGGCGGCTGCGCCATGATCGGCCAGTCGGTGATCAACGTCTCATCCGGGGGCCGCGGGCGGTTGTCCTGCCTGGTGGCTGGCGTGTTGTTGCTGCTGCTGGTGGTCTACGGCGCGGAGTGGGTCCGGCAGATTCCGATGGCCGCGCTGGTCGCGGTGATGATCATGGTCAGCATCGGCACCTTCCATTGGCGCTCGTTCGCCGAGTTCCGGCTGCATCCCAAGAGCTCCTCGCTGGTGATGCTGGGCACGGTGATCGTGACGGTTGCCACGCATGACCTGGCCAAGGGCGTGCTCACCGGGGTGCTGCTGTCGGCGCTGTTCTTTGCCCGCAAGGTCGGCCGGATGCTGGACATCGCCGATGCCGAAGCCGCCGACGGCAGCCGTGTCTACACGGTCCGCGGGCAGGTGTTCTTCGCCTCGGCCGGGCAGTTCGCGGCGGCCTTCGATCTGCTGCATGTGCCCGAGCACGTGGTCATCGATCTGAGCAACGCGCACTTCTGGGATCTCAGTGCGGTCGGTGCACTGGAGCGGGTGACCGGCAAGCTGCGCGCGCGTGGCGCCAGCGTGGAGGTGATCGGACTCAATGCCGCCAGCCAGACGCTGGTGGAGCGGCTGGGGCGTGGCGAGCGCGGCGCGGGCGTTCACTGAACACGGTCAGGAAGCGGCGCTAAACATCGGGCCGATCACGCCGTTATCCAGCTGAGTCCCTTCTCTGGGCCGGCGCCGTCAGGGTGCCGGCAGGTGGTATCTCCACAGAGCAGGGCGGTGGCATCGACCCCTGCTGGCCGCGCCGTGATGACACCGCGCGCGTGCCGGCCCGCAATGGACTGCGTGTTTCCGTGGCGGCGCACGCGTGCGTCCGCCGGTATGCCCTTTTTCCGGAACCGCCCCCCCATGCCCGTGTCCCGCCCCACCGCGTCCAAGCGCCCTGGCAGCATCGCCAACCGACTGATGCTGGGTACTGCGTTGATCGCCATGCTCTGCTTCGGTGTCACCGCCGCCATCAGCTATCGCGAAGCCAGCGCGTCGCTGGTCGATGCCTCACGCCACACCATGCAGAGCGAGGCCCAGGCCGAAGCGCTGCGGGTGAGTGGTGATCTCTCCAGTGCCTTCGCCACCAGCCAGGCGCTGGCGCAGAACCTGCTGGTGCAGCGCGCCGCGGGTACGCTGTCACGGGCGACCGTCGCCGCCGTGATCCACCAGCAGGTGCAGGTACACCCGGAGTGGGTCGGGTTCGGCACGCTGTGGGAGCCGGAAGCCTTCGATGGCAAGGACACCGAGTTCGTCGGTGCCGAGGCACACGATGACACCGGCCGGTTCATGAGCTACTGGGCCTGGCACGACGGTGCGCCGATGCAGGATGCGCTGAAGGGCTACGACGTGCCCGGCGACGGCGACTGGTATCTCAAGCCAAAGGAGTTGAAGCGGCAGACGGTGGCCGAGCCTTATACCTACGAAATCGGCGGCCAGAAGGTGCTGATGACCACGCTGTCCACCCCGGTGATCGATGACGGCACCTTCCTCGGCGTGGTGACGGTGGATTTCGCGCTGGCCGCACTGCAGAAGCACCTGGCCGCGTTGCGCCCGATGGGCGAAGGCCACGTTGAACTGATCTCGCCCGGCGGCATCGTGCTGGCTGCGGAGGACCCGAACGAGATCGGCAAGCGTCGCGAGGATGCGGTGACCACGCAGGTGTTGGCCGCGGTGAAGGCGGACAAGACCTTCGATGCCTTCGAACCGGATGCGGCCGGCAACGTAAAGGCCTATGTGCCGCTGCGCATCGGTGGCAGCCAGGAGCATTTCGCGCTCGGTGTGATCGTGCCGCACGCGCTGATCACCGCGCAGGCACGTGCGCTGCTGTGGATCATTCTCGCCGTTGGCCTGGGCGCGGCGCTGGTGCTCAGCGGCAGCGTGTACGTGCTGCTGCGCCGCCAGGCGATCCGTCCGTTGGCCGATGCGGTACGCCTGTCCGCCGAGGTGGCCGAAGGCCGTCTGGACACGCCGCTGCCGCCCGCGCGCAACGACGAAGTCGGGCGCCTGCTCGAATCGATGCAGCGCATGCGCAGCCAGCTGCGCGCCGTGATGGCGGCGCAGGGCGAGATGGCCCAGCGCCACGACGCCGGTGAGTTGAGCTACCGCATGGACGCGCAGGCCTTCCCAGGCGAGTACGGCAAGATGGTGGAAGACACCAATCAGCTGGTTGGCGCCAACATCGCGGTCACGCGCCGTCTGGTCGAGGTGATGCAGCGCTACGCGGTCGGTGACCTGAGCCAGGACATGGACCGCCTGCCCGGCGAGCAGGCCGCCTTTACCGCGGCGATGGATACCACCAAGGCCAACCTGCGCGCCATCAATACCCAGATCGGGGACCTGGCCGGCGCGGCGGCGGTGGGCGATTTCAGCCAGCGTGGTGACGTGGTGCGCTTCGACCACGACTTCCGCGCCATGGTCGAAAACCTCAACACGATGATGCAGGTCAGTGATGACAATCTGCAGCAGATTTCCGCGCTGCTGCGCGCCATCGCAGCGGGTGATCTCACGGCACGCATGCGCGGTGAGTTCCATGGCGTGTTCGCCCGGATGCGTGACGACGCCGATACCACGGTCGCGCAGCTGACCGATATCGTCGGCCGCATCCAGCAGGCCACCGGCAGCATCAACCTGGCCGCCGGTGAGATCGCCGCGGGCAACAGCGATCTGTCGCGCCGCACCGAGCAGCAGGCCGCCAGCCTGGAAGAGACCGCCGCCTCTATGGAGGAGCTCACCTCCACGGTCCGGCAGAACGCGGACCATGCGGTGCAGGCCAACCAGCTCGCCGCCGGTGCTGCCGAGGTGGCCTCGCAGGGCGGTATGGTGGTCGGCCAGGTCGTGACCACCATGGCCGGCATCGAGGCCTCGTCCAAGCGTATCGCCGAGATCATCTCGGTGATCGACGGCATTGCCTTCCAGACCAACATCCTGGCCTTGAACGCCGCCGTCGAAGCAGCCCGGGCCGGCGAGCAGGGCCGTGGTTTCGCGGTGGTGGCCACGGAAGTGCGCGCGCTGGCCCAGCGCTCGGCGGGCGCCGCCAAGGAGATCAAGACGTTGATCGACGACTCGGTGACCCAAGTCAGTGCGGGCTCGGCACTGGTGCAGACCGCTGGCCGCACGATGGAGGAGATCGTCACCGGCGTGCGTCGGGTCAACGACATCATGGCCGAGATCTCGGCCGCCTCGAAAGAGCAGTCTGCCGGCATCGAGCAGGTCAACCAGACCATCACCCAGATGGACGAGACCACACAGCAGAATGCCGCGCTGGTGGAGGAAGCCACGGCGGCGGCGCGTGCGATGGAGGAGCAGGCCCAGCAGCTGGGTACTGCGGTGGCGATCTTCCGCCTGCAGTCCAGTGCTGGCGCGGCCAGCACATCGGCACGCCGGGCCGCGCCCGCGCGCAGCACCGCGCGGATGCCGGCAGCGGCCGTGGCCGGAGACGACTGGCAGACTTTCTGATCCTGCCCGGCGTGCCACATCCCATGGCGCGCCGGGTCGCGTGATTCACCGGATGCTCACCGCGCTGCATTGGTAATCGGCGCTATTCTTTGCAGGCATGGTGAGCACATGACCTCCCGTTCCGACCGGCTTGGCCTGGCCGCGCTGACTGCCCTGGTGGTCGGGTCGATGATCGGTGCCGGCATCTTCTCGCTGCCGCAGAACATCGCGCGCAGCGCCGGCCCGGGCGTGGCATTGATCGGCTGGATGATCAGCGGGCTGGGCATGTTGATGCTGGCCTTCGTGTTCCAGAACCTGGCCAACCGCAAGCCCGAGCTGGATACCGGCATCTATGCGTACGCGCGGGCCGGGTTCGGCGATTACATCGGCTTCTCGGCAGCCTGGGGCTACTGGGTCTGTTCGCTGCTGGGCAACGTCAGCTATTTCGTGCTGATCTTCAGTGGCCTGGGCTATTTCGTGCCGGCCTTCGGTGAGGGCAATACCTGGCAGGCGGTGGCGTGTGCGTCCGTGCTGCTGTGGTCGATGCACGCAATGATCCTGCGCGGCATCCGCCAGGCCGCGCTGGTCAATGCCGTCGTCACCGTGGCCAAGATCGTGCCGATCGTGGTGTTCCTGATCATCGCCGCGGTCGGTTTCAAGGCCGATATCTTCACCGGCGACTTCTGGGGCACGGCAGAACTTGGCAGCGTGGGCGAACAGCTGCGCGGCATGATGCTGATCACGGTGTGGGTGTTCATCGGCATCGAGGGCGCCAGCATCTACTCGCGGCGTGCGGCCAGGCGCTCGGATGTCGGGCGCGCGACCATCATCGGGTTCCTGTGCGTGCTTGCGCTGCTGATGCTGGTCAATCTGCTCTCGATGGGGGTGCTGCGCCAGGACGCCCTGGCCCATGCACGCAACCCCTCGATGGCCTTCGTGCTGGAAGCCATCGCCGGGCCCTGGGGCGCCACCTTGATCATCATCGGCATGATCGTCTCGGTGCTGGGGGCGTTGCTGGCCTGGGTACTGCTGTGCGCCGAAGTGCTGTACGCAGCGGCGGGGGATGGCACGATGCCCGCCTTCCTCGGGCGTGAGAACGCGCGCCAGGTGCCGGCCAATGCGCTGTGGCTCACCAACGGGCTGATCCAGCTGTTTCTGATCATCACGCTGTTCAGTGCCGGCACCTATACCAGCCTGGTGCTGCTGGGCGCGTCGATGAGCCTGGTGCCGTATCTGTTCTCGGCCGGTTACGGCGCCCTGCTCGCACTGCGCGGGGAAACCTATGCCGGGCAGCGCGGGCTGCGGGCCCGCGATCTGCTGGTGGCCGGGCTGGCAACGCTGTACGCGCTGTGGCTGGTCTATGCCGGCGGGCTGTCCCAGGTGCTGCTGTCGGTACTGCTGTATGCGCCTGGCATCGCCATGTTCGCCGCCGCCAAGCACCAGCATGGGCAGCGGATATTCACCCGGGCCGAGCAGGTGATCGTGGCGGGCGTGATCGTTGTTGCCTGCTGGGCGGCGTGGGGTCTGTACCAGGGTCATCTTCACCTGGCCTGAGCGCGCCGGATCGGCTCAGCCTTCCCGGTTGCCGCGCGCCCCCCGTTCGGTCAGCAGATCGATCTGCTGTTGCTGCTGTTTCAGGTGGTGTCTGGGAAACCGCGACGTCCCAGCCGCAGCGCGAGGTGGACCAGCACGATCAGGACCGGCACTTCCACCAATGGCCCGATCACGGCGGCGAACGCGACCGGTGAGCCCAGCCCGAAGGCGGCGATCGCCACCGCGATGGCCAGCTCGAAGTTGTTGCCGGTCGCGGTGAAGGCGATCGCCGTGGTGCGCGGGTAGTCGCGTGCGATCCAGCGGCCCATGACGAAGCTCATCAGGAACTGCACGAAGAAGTAGATCGTCAGCGGGATGGCGATACGCACCGCATCCAGCGGAATGCGCAGGACGTCACCCCCCTTGAGGCTGAACATCGCCACGATGGTGAACAACAGCGCGACCAGCGTGATCGGGCTGATCGCGGGCAGGAAACGGGTTTCGTACCACGCGGCCCCGCGCAGCCGCAGCAGTACCCGTCGGCCAAGGTAGCCCGCTGCGAAGGGAATGCCCAGGTACACCAGCACCGCGCCGGCGATGGTCCATGTGCTGACATCGATCACGCTGCGCTGTAGCCCGAACAACGGCGGCAGCACGGTCAGGAACAGCCACGCATAGACGCTGAAGAAGGTGATCTGGAACAGCGAGTTGAACGCGACCAGGCCGGCCACGTACTGATTGTCGCCGCGCGCCAGCTGGTTCCAGACCAGCACCATGGCGATGCAGCGGGCCAGCCCGATCAGGATCAGCCCGGTCATGTATTCCGGCCGGTCGTGCAGGAACAGCGCGGCCAGCGCGAACATCAGCACCGGCCCCACCACCCAGTTCTGCAGCAGCGACAGCGCCAGCACGCGCTTGTCGGCGAAGACGGCGGGCAGGGCCTCGTACTTCACCTTGGCCAGCGGCGGGTACATCATCAGGATCAGCCCCGCGGCGATGGGCAGGTTGGTGCCGCCCAGGGTCATGGCCTCCAGCGCGGCGGGCAGGCCGTCGAACAGCGTCCCCAGCGTCACGCCAAGCGCCATCGCCGCGAAGATCCACAGCGTCAGCCAGCGGTCCAGGAATGACAACCGGGAAGAGGCGGGCGTCGTCATCGCAACAGGCGCGGTCATCTAGGTGTCAGCGCGGCGGCGCGCATTGGCCGCCTGGGCCACAGTCCGCCTCGCCGGCGCAGCAGTTTTCGGTCAGGTAACCGATCAGGCCATTCATCGCCTCGAAATCGGCGCGGTAGCAGATGCTGCGTCCGCGTGGCTCGGCGTTGACCAGTCCGGCTGCGCTCAGCTCCTTGAGATGGAACGACAGGGTGGCACCGGGCAGGCCCAGTTCGGTGGCGATCTCGCCGGCCAACCGGCCGCCGCGGCCGGCCTGGACCAACAGACGGAAGACACTGAGGCGGGTGGCATGGCCGAGCGCGGCCAGGGCGTGGGTTGCGGTTTTATGTTCCATGTTTCTAGAATAATCGAACAAATCATCCGGAGCAACCCGATGTCCCGCTTGCCATACCTGACCGCTGCGGCGGTCGACATCCCCGATCCCGCGCGGTTGTCGACGCGTGCCAGTGACCATCCGCCGCGCATTCTGGTTCTGTTTGGCTCACTGCGCCCGCAGTCGTACAGCCGGCGGCTCGCCAGGGAGGTGGAACGTCTTCTGCAGCACTTCGGCGCCGAGGTCCGCGTGTTCGATCCGCACGAGCTGCCGATGGTCGACGCGGTGGATGCCGACCACCCCAAGGTCCAACAGCTTCGTGCCTGGTCGCACTGGTCCGAAGGCCAGGTCTGGATCAGCCCGGAACGTCACGGCACCCTCAGTGCGGTGTTCAAGAATCAGATCGACTGGCTGCCGTTGTCCGAAGGCAGCGTACGCCCCACGCAGGGCCGCACCCTGGCGGTAATGCAGGTGTGTGGCGGCTCGCAGTCCTTCAATGTGGTCAACGCATTGCGGGTGCTCGGGCGCTGGATGCGGATGGTGACCATCCCCAACCAGTCTTCGGTTCCCAAGGCTTGGCAGGAGTTCGATACGGACGGCCGGATGAAGCCCTCGGCGTACTACGACCGCGTGGTGGACGTGGTCGAGGAGCTGGTGAAGTTCACCCTGCTGGTGCGTGACCACAGCGACTACCTGACCGACCGATACAGTGAACGCAAGGACGACGTGTACGCGGCGCAGTTGGCCCGTACTGCCGGCGTGGTGGAGCCGGTCCCGCCACCGCCGCCGCTCGCCGTGGGAGACCGCGCATGAAGGCGGTCATCTATCACAACCCCGCCTGCGCGACCTCGCGCAATGTGCTCGCGCTGATGCGCCATGCCGGCGTCGAACCGGAGGTGGTGGAGTACCTGCGGACCCCGCCGGATCGCGCGCGTTTGATCGCACTGATCGCGGCGGCGGGGCTGCAGGTGCGCGATGCGCTGCGGGAGAAGGGCACGCCCTACGCCGCACTGGGCCTGGCCGATCCGGCGCTCGACGACGCGCAGTTGCTCGATGCGATGTTCGCGCATCCGATCCTGATCAACCGGCCGTTCGTGCAGACAGATCGCGGGGTGCGCCTGGCGCGGCCCTCGGAGACCGTGCTGGAGATTCTGCCACCGGTGCATGCTCCGTTCCGCAAGGAAGACGGCGAGGTGGTGATCGACGCCCAGGGCCGGCGCCCCACAAAAAAGCCCGGTCAATGACCGGGCTCTTCATCCACGCCTGCGCGCTGCTTACCAGCGCATGCCGGCGAAGGGGTTCCAGCTGGTGTCGCCCTTCACTTTTTCCAGGTAGTACGAATAGTTGGTGGTCAGCGCGATCAACACCGACCAGGCCACCCCGATCGCACGGCCGACCACGTCCGGCAGGAACGCCACGACGACCATCAGCATCAGAGTGATGCCCAGGATGGTCAGCGCCTTGCGCCACATGCCCACGATCAGCAGGTAGATCCAGCTGAAGAACAGGGCGTAGAAGTTGAAGTTGACCTTGATCTTCTGGCCGAACGGCAGCGTCTTGTACGCCGCCTTGAAGGTCGGCGTATTGGGGGCGCCGTGCTGTTCGAAGAAGTTGAAGCGGAACTGCCACTTGGGGCTGTAGGGGGAAGCAGTGTTGGAATCCATATCCGAATCGTTTGTTGAAAACGATTACATGATACCGACAAGCTCTTGATTGGCACCAATTTTTCGACGCTTCCGGCGACGCATGGAAGGGGCTGCGGGCACCGTCACACATTCGTCCCGGTTTTCCGATAGGGTGCGCAATCCGCGCGGCCGGAAGCCCCGCGGGTCATGAGAAGTCAACGAGATGCCAGACCATGTCCATTGATGTGATGTCCCCCGAGCGCCCTGTGGCAGGACCGCAGATCACGCCGTGCCCGGTCGCCACCCAGGCGCAACACCTGCTTGCCCAGCTGCAGTTCTCGCAGGTGAGCGCGCGTGCGCTGTCGCGCCCGCCGGTCGACACCGACCTGGCCATCGCCGCCACCGTCGCCTGAGCCCAACGCGCCACCGCACGCCGGTGCGGCCGGTCGTCCAAACGCACGCCCGTTCCCCCGCCCACGGGATGGAAAACCGCGCAACATCGGCCCATCCGGCCCCGCACCCGGGCCGTTGGAACGGTGTCCATCGCCATGCGGGGCCTGGACCGGCCGCCTGCAAGATGAATGGGCAGAGGCCCATGGCACAGGGCCTGCGCGGCGGTGCCTGTGCGGGGCGCTCCACTTGTCTCGATCCAAAAGCTGAATGCGGAGAAATGCCCGGTCAGCCCTTCGCGCGCACCTTACATTTCGCGCCATAGACTGAGCCGCATTTTTCGTCTCAAGTCGGTTTGGAGAGTTCGTGGGTTCCGGTAGTCACAGACATACGCTGCGTGCCGGTCTCCGGCCCGCACCGACAGGACGCATGCGTGCCAGCGCGCACGCCGGGCTCAGGACGCCCCCTTCCGCACTTGGCACCCCCGGCCTGGCACGCCCTGCACAGGGACACCGCGCATGAGTACCCAGACCCTCAACGCCCCGCTGGATGCCGGCCGGGCGACGTTGCCGGCCGAGTCGCCGTTGCCGATGCCCGAGCAGTCGCTGCGCGAAGGCCGGCTGCAGGTGCCACGCCAGCGCACCTCGCCGCGGATGATCGGGCTGCGCCGTTTCTACATCCTGGGCGGCACCGCGGCGATGACCGCCGCAGCGAGCCGGATGATGTGGAAGGTGCTGGCCGTCAACGGCATCAGCGTGCTCGAGGCCTGCCTGCTGGTGCTGTTCGTGGGCCTGTTTGCGTGGATCGCACTGTCGTTCGCCGGCGCCGTGGCGGGCTTCCTGACCGCCGTGTTCGATCGGGGCTACAAGCTGGGCATCGACCCGGACGCACCGCTGCCGACCGTGCACACGCGCACCGCGCTGCTGATGCCCACCTACAACGAAGATCCGCGCCGGCTGCTGGCCGGCCTGCAGGCGATCTACGAGTCAGTGGCCGAGACCGGGCAGCTGGCGAACTTCGATTTCTACGTGCTCAGCGACACCCGGCGCGATGACATCGGGCAGGCCGAAGAAGCGGCCTACCGCGCCCTGTGCGATGCCGTGGGCGGCCATGACCGCATCTTCTACCGTCGCCGCGGCGACAACAGCGGGCGCAAGGCCGGCAACATCGCCGATTGGGTCCGCCGCTTCGGCGGCGCCTACCCGCAGATGCTGATCCTGGACGCCGACAGCCTGATGACCGGCGACACCATCGTGCGCCTGGTCGCAGGGATGGAGCACAACCCGGATGTCGGGCTGATCCAGACCCTGCCGGCGGTGGTCGGCGGGCGCACCCTGTTTGCCCGCATGCAGCAGTTCGGCGGGCGCGTCTACGGCCCGGTGATCGGCCGCGGCGTGGCGTGGTGGCATGGCGCGGAGAGCAACTACTGGGGCCACAACGCGATCATCCGCACCCAGGCCTTCGCCGAGCAGGCCGGCCTGCCCTCGCTGCCGGGCAAGGAGCCGTTTGGCGGGCATGTGCTCAGCCACGATTTCGTCGAAGCCGCGCTGATGCGCCGCGGCGGCTGGGCCACCCACATGGTGCCGTACCTCAAAGGCAGCTATGAGGAAGGCCCGCCGACCCTTACCGACCTGCTGGTCCGTGACCGCCGCTGGTGCCAGGGCAACCTGCAGCACGCCAAGGTGGTTGGCTCCAAGGGCCTGCACTGGGTCAGCCGCATGCACATGCTGGTCGGAATCGGTCACTACTTCACCGCGCCGATGTGGGCCATGCTGATGTTGATCGGCATCGCGATCCCGCTGTTCCAGGGCGGCATCGACCTCAATGAAGTACTGCATCTCTCGCCGGGCGTTTACTGGCGCCACCAGGACGAGACGCAGGTGATCCGCATGTTCGCGATCACCATGGTGGTGCTGCTCTCGCCCAAGGTACTGGGCTATCTGGCCATGCTGCTGGAGCCGGTGGAACGCCGCGGCTGCGGTGGCACGATCCGCGCCTTCATCTCGATGCTGCTGGAGACCATCCTTGCCGCGCTGATGGCGCCGGTGGTGATGTACGTGCAGTCGCGCGGCGTGGCCGAAGTGCTGGCCGGCAAGGACTCGGGCTGGGATGCGCAGCAGCGCGACGATGGCGGAGTGTCCTGGCTGGCACTGGCACGTGGCTATGGCGGGCTGAGCGTGTTCGGTCTGTTCATGGGGGCACTGGCCTATGCGGTCTCGCCCTCGCTGGCGGCGTGGATGGCGCCGGTGGTGATCGGCATGGTGCTGGCGATTCCGGTGGTGGGCTTCACCTCCTCGCGCACCGCCGGCGTGTGGATGCACCGGCTGGGCCTGATGGAAATCCCGGAAGAATCGGCACCGCCCAAGGTGCTGGTGCGCGCGGCCGAGCTGCGCCGTGCGGCTGTCGAGGCGCACCCGGCCGGCTGAGCCCTGCGTTGCCGCGATCAGCGCCCCATTGCAGCGGGGCGCGGTCATAATGCGGCTTGAACGTACTGGAGCCGCCTGATGCTGGATACCGTGGAAAACGAAACCGGCGCCGACCCGCAGTGGTCGGTGCTGTGGCTGCATGGCCTGGGTGCCGATGGCCATGACTTCGCCCCGATCGTGCCCGAGCTGGTGCGCCCGCACTGGCCGGCGATCCGCTTCGTGTTCCCGCATGCGCCGGTGCAGCCGATCACGATCAACAACGGCGTGCCGATGCGCGCGTGGTACGACATCGTCAGCATGGATTTTCGCTCGCGCGCCGACAGCGCCGGCGTGGATGCCTCGATCGTGGAACTGGAACTGCTGATCGAGCGCGAGATCGCCCGCGGCATTCCGGCCGAGCGCATCCTGCTGGCCGGCTTCTCCCAGGGCGGGGCGGTGATCCTCAGCGCGCTGCTGCGCCGCACCCGTCCGCTGGCCGGGCTGATCGCGCTGTCGACCTATCTGCCCGACCCGGCCAAGGCTGCGGCCGCGCGTGTGGCCGGTGCGATCAGCGTGCCGGTCTTCATGGCCCATGGCACGCAGGATCCGGTGATTCCGGTGGCGATCGCCGAGCACACCGCACAGACGCTGGGCGCGCTCGGCCTGCCGGTGGAGTGGCATACCTATACGATGGCCCACCAGGTCTGTGCCGACGAGCTCGACGCACTGGGCAACTGGCTCGAGGCGCGCTTGGCCGCCTGACGCCATGAACGACCCGCGCCAGCAGTCCTGGTTGCCCGAGCTGTGCCGCCTGCCGCGACTGGCGGCGATGCTCGGGTTGGCCGAGCTGGTGGTCGTGGTGGTGGCGCTGGCACCCGATGGCAGCCGCCACTGGACGCTGCCGGACTTTCTGTCCGCCAGCGGCTTCGCGTTGTGGCTGGCGCTGGCAGTGACGGTCAGCCTGTGCAGCGTGCGTGCCATGCTCTCGCGCCTGCCCGAGGTGCCGGGCATGGTGCTGGTGGTGGTGATGACCGGCCTGATCGCCGGCGCGTGCGCGGCGATCGTGCATGCGTTGTACGGGGTGATCGGCGGCGGCAGCTTCGCCCAGACCGTCGGCTTCTGGCGGTTCACGCTGGGCAGCGCGGCGATGACCGCATTGATCAGCGCACTGGCGCTGCGCTACTTCTACGTCAGTGATCGTGGCAGCGCGCAGATGCTGGCCAATGCACGGGCCCAGGCCGATGCGCTGCAGGCGCGGATCCGGCCGCATTTCCTCTTCAACAGCATGAACCTGATCGCCAGCCTGCTGCGCCGCGATCCGGACGTGGCCGAGCGCGCGGTCCTGGATTTGTCGGACCTGTTCCGTGCCGCGCTGGGTGCCGGCGATGGCGACTCCACCCTGCAGGCCGAGTGCGAACTGGCCGAGCAGTATCTGTCGATCGAATCGCTGCGCCTGGGCGAACGCCTGAAGGTGATCTGGCTGCGCGACGAGCCGTTGCCATGGTCGTTGCCGATGCCGCGGCTGGTGCTGCAACCGCTGGTCGAGAACGCGGTGCTGCACGGCATCTCACGGGTGCCTGCCGGCGGCACGATCGTGCTGGCGCTGTCCAGCGACGGCACCCAGCTGCGCATCCGGGTGCGCAACCCGGCGCCGGATCCGGCCACCCGCGGGCTGCCGCTGCTGCAGGGCGCAGGCCACGCACAACGCAACATCGCCCACCGCCTGGCTTGGCGCTTCGGCCCGGCCGCGCGGATGACGGGGGCGTGGGCCGACGGCTACTATGCTTGCGAAATCACGGTCCCGGTCCAGTGAGGAAACTGTATTGAAGGTGGTGATCGCCGACGACGAACCGCTGGCCCGCGAGCGCCTGCGCTCCCTGCTTGCCGACCAGGCCGGCATCGAGGTGGTGGCCGAGGCCGAGAACGGCGAACAGGCGCTGCATGCCTGCGCCGAACTGCAACCGGACCTGGTCCTGCTCGATATCGCCATGCCCGGCCTGGACGGGCTGGAGGCCGCACGCCATCTGGCGACCTTCGAACCCCGCCCGGCCGTGGTGTTCTGCACCGCGTACGACGCGCATGCGCTGTCCGCGTTCGAAGCGGCGGCCATCGATTACCTGATGAAGCCGGTGCGCCCCGAGCGCCTGGCTGCCGCCCTTGAACGGGCGCGGACCTTCCTGGCCGGCCGCAGCGGCCCGGCGACCGCCGCCAGCCAGCAGGCGCGCACGCTGCTGTGCGCGCGCCTGCGCGGCAGCCTGCGGCTGATCCCGGTCGAGGACATCCATTACCTGCAGGCCGAAGAGAAATACGTCGTCGTGCACCACGCGCGCGGCGAAGACCTGCTGGAAGAATCGCTGAAGTCGCTGGAAGAAGAATTCGGCACCCGATTCGTGCGCATCCATCGCAATTGCCTGGTCGCCCGGCACGAACTGGTGGAGCTGCGACGAAATGGCGCAGGCCAGGTCCAGGCGGTGCTGCGCCATGGCCACGGGCCGCTGGAAGTCAGCCGCCGCTGCGTGGCCAGCCTCAAGCAGGACCTCAAACACCTGTAGGCCACGGGGATCCCATCGGGCCTGGCAGGCGCTCACCGTTGGTCGATATGCCTCCGTGCGTCGATAATGGCGCCATGAAGACCCTGCGCATCGCCACCCGAAAGAGCCCGCTTGCCCTGTGGCAGAGCGAATACGTCGCCGACCGCCTGCGCCAGGTGCACCCGGGGCTGGAGGTGGTGCTGATCCCGATGAGCACCCGCGGCGATGAGGTGCTGGACCGCTCGCTGGCGGCGATCGGCGGCAAGGGCCTGTTCCTCAAGGAACTGGAACTGGCGATGCTGCGTGGCGAAGCGGATTGCGCCGTGCACTCGCTCAAGGACGTGCCGATGGAACTGGACGCGCCCTTCGCGCTGCCAGCCATGCTGACCCGTCATGACGCGGCCGACGGGTTCATTTCAAATCTGTACGCCTCGCTGGAGGCATTGCCGATCGGCGCCCGGGTGGGCACCTCGTCGCTGCGCCGCCAGGCCCAGCTGCGCGCGCTGCGCCCGGATCTGGAGTTGCAGGACCTGCGCGGCAACGTCAACACGCGCCTGGCCAAGCTCGACAACGGCGGTTACGACGCGATCGTGCTGGCGGTCGCCGGGCTGGAACGCCTGGGCCTGGGCCACCGCATCGTGGCGCGCCTGGCCGCCCCGGACTGGTTGCCGGCCCCGGCGCAGGGCGCGGTCACGGTGGAGTGCAACGGCGAGGACGCGGCGGTGATGGGCCTGTTCGCTGCGCTGGACGATGCCGACACGCGTGCCTGCGTGGAAGCCGAGCGCGCCATGAACCGCGCGCTGCACGGCAGCTGCCATGTGCCGGTGGCCGGCTTTGCGCAATGGGAGGGCGAGGATCTGTTCCTGCAGGGCCTGGTCGGCGGGGTCGCCGATGGCCGCATCGTGCGCGCGGAAGCGCGGGGCCCGGCCAGTGATCCGGAGACGCTGGGCCAGCGCGTCGCGCGCGGCCTGCTCGATGCCGGCGCCGGGGAGCTGCTCGCGGTGTAGTGCCGGCCGCTGGCCGGCATTCCAGATCGCGCGAGGTTCCCGGGTAGCCGGCCAGCGGCCGGCACTACGTCACGATGGCGGGCGCACCGGCGCCCGCAGCGATTACTTGAACTTGTAGACCACGTTCATCGTGGTCAGCGTGTCGGTCTTGCGCTTGTCATCGGCGACGTCGCTGTTGTGACGCGCCTGCCAGCCGGCCTTCAGTGCCAGATGCTCGTTCATGCTCACCGATACGCCGAAATCGTTCTGCGCGAAGGTGTTGTACGAGCCCGATTCGACCAGCAGCGTGTTCACCAGGTCGGTGTTCGGGGTCAGCGTGTACTTGAGATCGAACAGGCCGCGGCCGATCAGGCCGGTACGGGTCGAGTCGTCTTCGGTGTTGTGGGTGCGGCGCACACCCGGACCGATCTGCGCGTCCATGTAGAACCGCTCGGCGTCGATGATCCGGGTGCCGTAACCGAGACCGAACGAGCTCTGGCGGTCGTAGGTGGCGAAATCGTCGCGCTCGTAACGCACCGTGGCGGTGATCTGGCGGTGTTCGCCCAGCTGCAGCGCACTGCCGGCGCTGCCGGTGTAGCGGTTGGCGGTGGTGTTGCGGCGGCGGATGGTGGTGCCGTCGTCGTTGGTATCGGTGTACTCCGAGCGCGAGCGCAGGCCGAACAGGTCCATGCTGTGCACCCAGTCATCATCGGTGTAGCGCAGGCGCAGACGACCGTTGAAGCTCTCGGTATTGCTGTTGCCGCGGGCCGAGGCAAAGCCCAGTTCGCCGCCACTGCCGCTCCAGGGGGAGGTCATCGCCGCCAGTTCGGCAACGTCCTGTGCATAAACCGCCGGGGCGCAGAGCAGCAGGGGAACAAGCAACGAAACGCGCAGGGACATCAACGGTTCTCCGTGATCGGACAAGGGGGAGGGACAACAAGGGGGGGATGATACTTGATGCGTTCCACGTCACATTCGGCGATGGGCCGGGGCTTTAGGACCCGTTCGGCCTCGCCCCTGTTCAGGGAATATCGATCCGCAGCGAGGCGTCGTCGAAGCGCGAGTAGGTCACGGTAATCCGGAACGGCTGCCCGTTGGTCTGGCCCTTGCGCTCGATCTGCACCGGCAGGCCCTGCACATTGACCCAGTACAGCAGGCCATCGGGCGCTGCAGTGGCGTGGCGCACCTCGTATTTGTGTGCGCGCTGGCCGCCGGCGCGTTCTTCGCCGAGGTCGCGCACCTGCAGCTGCGCCGGCTCCAGATCAGCGGGCAACGGATTGCGCCACTGGGCCAGCATCCCTTCGGGCACCGGGATCTGGCGCACTTCGCCGGCACGCTGCAGGAAGAAGGTGCCGCCGATGATGGTCTGCGGGCCATCCTCGGTGACGAGGCGGTAGCGGTCCGGGGCCACGTAGTCCATCTGCGCTTCCACCGCGCGCGGGCCCTGCATTTTCATCACCGCATGGAAGCTGCGCAGCTGGCCGAAGCGCTGGCTGGCGGCCAGCACCGTGCCGACCGGGTCGGCGGCCGGTGCGGTCGCGGCAGGCACCGCAGCCACGGGCGTTTCAGTGCGCCCGCAGCCGCTGGGCAGCAGGGCGGCGGCGGACAGGGCAAGGGCGGGCAACAGGCGCATGACGGGCGGCAGCAGGCGATGGGGGGCCCCACGATAGCCGAAGATGCAGCCGAAGCCGCCACAACGACGGCGACTCGGACATAATCGGGTCATGGACCGATATGAACGCATCAACGCCCTGCATCGCCTGCTCAAGTCCGCCCGTTATCCGGTAACGGTGGCGGCCCTGCAGGAAAAACTGGAGTGTTCCCGCGCGACTGTCTACCGCGACCTGGCCTTCCTGCGCGATGCGCTGATGGCGCCGGTGGAAGGCGATGGCGAGGCGGGCTTCCGCTACCAGGCCGACGAAAGCGACCGCTTCGAGCTGCCGGGCTTGTGGCTGAGCTCGGAAGAGCTGCACGCGCTGCTGGCCTCCCAGCACCTGCTTTCGCGGACAGGGGGCGGCGTGCTCTCCTCGGTGCTGGCCCCGCTGCAGCAGCGCATCGAAGGGCTGCTGGCGGCGCAGGCCGGTGTCTCCAGCTGGCCGGTCGACCGGGTCCGGGTGATTCCGCACCGCGGGCGCAAATTCGATGAGGCCAGCTTCCGCGCGGTGGCCTCGGCGGTGCTCGAGCGCAAGCAGCTGGCCTTCGAGTACCGGGCCCGCTCCACCGACGAGGCGACCCAGCGCACCGTGTCGCCGCAGCGCATGACCCACTACCGCGACAACTGGTACCTCGATGCGTGGGACCACGGCCGCGAAGGCCTGCGCAGCTTCGCCGTGGACCGCATCTACAAGGCGCGCGTGATCGATACCACCGCGCGCGATGTGGATGAGAGCGAGCTGGACGAGCAGCTCGGCGCCAGCTACGGCATCTTCTCCGGGCCGCCCAAGGGCTGGGCCACGATCGTCTTCAGTGCCAAAGCCGCGCGCTGGGTGGCCGATGAGCATTGGCATTCCAAGCAGCAGGGCCGTTTCCTGCCCGATGGCCGCTACGAGCTGAAACTGCCCTACAGCGTCTCGCGTGAGCTGCTGATGGACGTGCTGCACTACGGCTCGGACGCGGAGATCGTCGAGCCGGTGATGCTGCGCGAACAGGCCAAGGCCCTGCTGGCCCTGGCGCTGACCAGCTACGAGTAAGCCGGCCCGGCCGGCATCGGCTCATGTCGTGGGGTCATATGCCCCGGATTCCGCAAGGGCCGGGGCGTGCGGTATCGTGGGGCGTTGCTGCCCCTACGGATTCCGCTGCCCCCATGAAAAAGTACCTGCTGCTCCCGTTGCTTGCCGCCTCGCTGGCCCTGTCCGCCTGTGGCAAGCCGGCCCATGATTCCCAGAAGCTGGTGGTCGCGGCCACTGCGGTGCCGCACGCCGAGATCCTGGCCGTGGTCAAGCCGATCCTGGAGAAGGAGGGGCTGACCCTGGAGGTGCGCGTGTTCAACGATTACGTGCAGCCCAATGACCAGCTGGTGCAGAAGCAGGTCGACGTGAACTACTTCCAGACCGAGCCCTACCTGGACGCCTACAACCGCGACCGCAAGACCGACCTGGTCAAGGTGATCGGCGTGCATATCGAGCCCTTCGGTGCGTACTCGCGCCGCTTCAAATCGCTCGATGCGCTGCCCAACGGCGCCGATGTGGTGATCCCCAACGACCCGAGCAACAACAGCCGCGCGCTGATCCTGCTGCACAAGGCCGGCGTGATCACGCTCAAGGACCCGACCAACGCGTTGGCGACCCAGCGCGACATCACCGCCAACCCGAAGCAGCTCAAGTTCCGCGAGCTGGACTCGGCGATGCTGCCGCGCGTGCTGGACCAGGTCGATCTGGCCCTGATCAACACCAACTACGCGCTGGATGCCGGGCTCAACCCGACCCAGGATGCGCTGGCGATCGAGAGCAAGGATTCTCCGTACGTGAACTTCCTCGTTGCCCGCCCGGACAACAAGGACGATGCCCGCGTACAGCAGCTGGCCAAGGCCCTGACCGGCCCGGAAGTGAAGGCCTTCATCGCCGAGAAGTACAAGGGCGCCGTCCTCCCCGCGTTCTGACCGGCACCCGCGGTAGCGCCACGCCATGCGTGGCTGGCCGCGCCCCGCGCGGCAATGATCGCCGACGCGGGCGTCACCCCACGCGGAAGCCCATCGTCGCTTCCACCGCCTGCTGCCAGCCGCGGTACAGCGCCTCGCGCTGATCCGTCGGCATCTGCGGGGTGAAGCGGCGGTCCACCGCCCACTGTTCGGCGATCTCCGCCCGGCTGCTCCAGAAGCCGGTGGCCAGCCCGGCCAGATACGCGGCGCCCAGCGCGGTGGTCTCGGCCACCTGCGGGCGCAGCACCGGCACGCCCAGGATGTCGCTCTGGAACTGCGCCATGAAGTCATTGGCGATCGCACCGCCATCGGCGCGCAGTTCCTTCAGCTCGATGCCCGCATCGGCCTGCATCGCCGCCAGCACATCGCGGGTCTGGTACGCCATGGATTCCACCGCCGCGCGGATGAAGTGTTCCTTGGTGGTGCCGCGGGTCAGGCCGAACATCGCGCCACGCACATCGCTGCGCCAGTACGGTGCGCCCAGTCCCACGAACGCCGGCACCAGGTACACGCCACCGTTGTCGGCGGCGCGCTCGGCGTACGCTTGGCAATCGCTGGATTTGCCGAACATGCGCAGCCCGTCGCGCAGCCACTGCACCACCGAGCCGGCGACGAAGATCGAGCCTTCCAGTGCGTATTCCACGCGGCCATCGATGCCCCAGGCGATGGTGGTGAGCAGCCCGTTCTCGGATACCACCGCCTTGTCGCCGGTGTTCATCAGCATGAAACAGCCGGTGCCGTAGGTGTTCTTGGCCATGCCCGGCTCGAAGCAGGCCTGGCCGAACAGCGCGGCCTGCTGATCCCCTGCGATGCCGGCGATGGGCAGGTGCTGGTCGAAAAAGAACTGCGCCTGGGTGGTGGCATACACCTCGCTGGAGCTGCGGACCTGCGGCAGCATCGCGCGCGGAATGTTGAACAACGCCAGCAGCTCATCGTCCCACTGCAGCGCATGGATATCGAACAGCAGCGTGCGCGCGGCATTGGTCACGTCGGTGACGTGCGCCTGGCCGCCACTGAGGTTCCAGATCAGCCAGCTGTCGATGGTGCCGAACAGCAGCTCGCCGCGTTCGGCACGTGCCTGCGCGCCCTCGACGTGATCGAGGATCCAGCGGATCTTGGTCGCGGAAAAATAGGCATCGATCAGCAGCCCGGTCCTGCGCCGGATCAGCGGCTCGTGGCCGTCGGCCTTGAGCTGCTCGCAGATCGCATGGCTCTGCCGCGACTGCCATACCACCGCGTTATGGATCGGCTGGCCGGTGGCCTTGTCCCAGACCACGGTGGTCTCGCGCTGGTTGGTGATGCCGATCCCGGCGATCGTGCGCGGGTCCACCTGGTGGCGGTTCAACAGTTCGGTGATCGTGGTGTAGACGCTGGTCAGGATCTCGCGCGGATCGTGCTCGACCCAGCCCGGCTGGGGGAAGATCTGGGTGAACTCGCGCTGCGCGCTGCCGGCGATGCGCCCGGCACGATCAAACAGCATGGCGCGCGAACTGGTCGTGCCCTGGTCGATGGCGAGCACGTAGTGCTTGTCCATGGTCTGCTCCGTGGAATCGATGCCGTGAGGCGTGACAGACATACAGCCTACGGCATCGAAACGCGCGCCTGCACGGTGGCCGCCAGGGCCTCGCGCTGTGCAGCGTCCAGCCGCAGGCCGAGATGGCTGCGGCGCCACAGCACGTCCTCGGCGGTGCGTACCCATTCGTGCGTGATCAGGTAGTCCAGCTCGCGCTCGTGCAGGCCGCCGCCATGGTCCTGGCCCAATGCGTCGCGTGTCTGGGCGCCGGCAAGCAGGCCGCTTGCGCGCGTGCCGTAGCTGGTGGCCAGGCGCTGGAGCAGGGCAGGGGACAGGTGAGGATGATCGCGCTGCAGGGTCTCAGCCACCTGTACCGCGTCGCCACCGTCGCCACCGGGCAGCGGTGGCCCGCCGGCCGTCCAGGCCGGTCCCATCGCCGGCAGCGAGGGTGACAGGCGCCCAAGCGCTTCCTCGGCCAACGCGCGATACGTGGTGAGTTTGCCGCCCAGCACGCTCAGCAGCGGGGCGCCGGCGGTATCCAGCTCCAACCGGTAATCGCGGGTGACCTGCGATGCAGCGCGATGATGATCGGCCAGCAGCGGGCGCACGCCGCTGTAGCGCCAGACGATGTCCTCGGCCTCGACCGGCACGCGCAGGAACCGGTTCACCGCATCAAGCAGATAGGCCTGCTCCTCCGCGCGCGGTTTGACCCACGCCGGATCACCGTCGTAATCGGTATCGGTGGTGCCGATCAGGGTGAAGTCCTGCTCGAACGGGATCGCGAACACCACGCGCTGGTCGGGCTGCTGGAACAGGTAGGCGCTGTCATGTGCGAACAGGCGCGGCACCACCAGGTGGCTGCCCTGCACGAGCCGCAGCCCGAGCGGTGCATCCAGCCCCGCGCGCTGCAGCACCGTGCCGGCCCAGGGGCCGCTGGCGTTGACCACGCAGCGGGCGCGGATGCGCTGCACGTCGCCGCTGGCCGTACGCAGCACCGCCCACCAGTGGTCGCGGTGGCGGATCAACTGTTCGCAGCGGGTGCGGGTGCGGATATCGGCACCGCGCTCGTGTGCATCCAGTGCGTTGAGCACCACCAGCCGGGCATCGTTGACGCGGGCGTCCGCATACGTGAAGCCGGTCCGGTAGCCCGGCTGCAACGTCTCGCCGCGGGGATCGCGTTCCAGGTCGATGCGCTGCGAGGGCGGGAAATGCGGATTGGGGCGGCCCAGGTGGTCGTACAGCCACAGGCCGGCACGCAGCATCCAGGCCGGGCGCAGATGGCGCGCATGCGGCAGCACGAACGTAGTCGGGGCAATGAGGTGCGGGGCGAGCTGGCGCAGCGTTTCGCGTTCGTTGAGCGCCTTGCGCACCAACGCGACTTCACCCTGCTGCAGGTAGCGCAGGCCACCGTGGATCAGCTTGGTGCTGGCGCTGGAGGTGTGGGCGGCCAGGTCATCCTGCTCGCACAGACATACCGAGAGCCCGCGCCCGGCCGCATCCCGCGCGATCCCGGCGCCATTGATGCCGCCGCCCACCACCAGCATGTCGAAGGACTCGCGCATCGGTTCCCCGGGGCGGATCGGCGTGGTCCGCCGTGGTGGCCAGTGTCGGGCAGTGGTCGGCAACGCCCGATGAAAGTAGCGGGCCCCACAACGACAACGGGCCCGCAAGGGGCCCGTTGTGCGTACTGCGTGGTGCGGAAGAGGCGTGCTTAGAAGCGCGCGCCGATGCCGAAGCCCACGGTCCACGGATCCAGCTTGGCCTTGTCGCCGGTGCCTTCGCCGTTGACGGTCAGTTCCGGGCGCGAATGCATGTAGCGGGCATCGGCGCGGGCGAACCAGGTGCTGTTGATGTTCATGTCCACGCCGACGGTGCCGATCGCGCCCTTGGCGGTCTTCACACCGATGTGGCCGATGTCGCTGGCGAGGTCTTCATTGCTGAAGTTGGACTCGTAGTAACCGGCGCCCACGAACGGACGGAACACGTTGTCGGCCTGGCCGAAGTGGTACTGGCCGCTCAGCGCGATCGGCTGCTGCTCGACGGTGCCCAGGCGGGCGCCATCGGTGCCGCGCACGCGGTGGTCGAACTTGTCCGCTGCGCCCCACAGTTCCACGGCCCAGTTGTCGTTGATGTAGTAGCTGAAGCTCAGGGTCGGGGCCGGGCCACCGTCCACCTTGCGCACGCCGTCCAGCGGGTCATTCTTCGGCTGCAGCAGCGAGACGCCGCCGACCACGGCGAAGTGCTTGCCGGACGCGGTATCAACGGTGCTGTCCTGCGCGAAAGCAGCCGGCGCAAAAGCAAGAGCAGTCAGGGTAGCCAGGGTCAGAGTACGGATGGAGCGCATGGGGGAATCTCCTCAGGATGTTTTTGTTCTGGGCCCCGGTGTTGTGGGGCGAGGCAACCGTAGTCCCCGCAATATGAATCGCATCCGACGCGCGTTAAATTTTAGTTGTTTCCATTCAGCGATCAGTGCCAAACCGCTGTATTTCCGGGCGATCATGCAACCTCCGACATTCATGCATCTGGTGACCGTGTGATGGAAACAACACGCTGCATCGGCTTTCCTGCGCAGCTGAATGCAGGATGCCGCGTGCTGGTGCTCGGCTCGATGCCCGGCGTGGCGTCGCTGCAGGCCGCGCAGTACTACGCGCATCCGCGCAATCGTTTCTGGCCGTTGATGGGCGTGCTGTGCGGGATCGACGCAACGCTTGCTTATCCCGATCGCATGCATGCACTGAACGCGACCGGCGTGGGCGTGTGGGATGTGATCGGGCGGTGCGAACGGCGCGGCAGCCTGGATGCGTCGATCGTGCGTGGCAGTGAAATCCCCAATGCGCTGGGCGCACTGATCGAGGGGCTGCCCGCGCTGTGCGCGATCGCCTGCAATGGCGGCACCGCCTACCGCGCGTTCCAGCGGTTCATCGCGCCCGCGCTTGTCGGACGGGCGCAGGCGTTGCCGGTCTGGTCGCTGCCCTCCACCAGCCCCGCCAATGCGGCCTGGCCGCTGCCCCGGCTGGTGCAGGCGTGGCAGCCGCTGTTCGATGCCGTGCGCCGCTGAGGCGGGGACAGCGGCGGACAATACGGTACCGACTGGAAAATTCCGCTTTGCACTGTGCCAAGCCGAATGCGGCCAAAGCAGATGCCTGCAACAGCCTGTCCCGGGACAGGGGGGCGGAAAATTCGCCAAGCCGGTTGGCGCTGGCGCGCGATACCCCCACAATAGGCGATTCCCTACACCAGATTGCCGGAGTTTTCCCCATGGCCGAAATCAAGGAAGCACTTGTCCCCGATATCGGTGACTACAGCGATATCCCGGTAATCGAGGTACTGGTCGCCGTTGGAGATACCGTCAAGAAAGACCAGGGTCTGGTGACGCTGGAATCGGACAAGGCCACGATGGAAGTGCCGTCCTCGGTGGCCGGTATCGTCAAGGAAATCAAGGTCAAGGTCGGCGACAACCTCTCCGAGGGCAAGCTCGTGGCCCTGATCGAAGTCAGCGAAGAGGCCGCCGCGCCGGCCGCTGCGGCTGCCCCGGCCCCGGCCGCCAAGACCGAAGCGGCCGAGACCGCGACCAAGGTCGAGCCCGTCGCCGCCCCGGCCGAGCCGGACAAGCTGGCCGCCCGTGACATCGAACAGTCCGCCGCCAAGCCGACCCAGCCGGCCCCGGCCGCTGCTGCCCCGTCGGGCGGCTCGCCGACCAGCCCGCCGGTCGCCTTCAACGCCGACAGCGTGCTGCCGCAGAAGGTGCCCTACGCATCGCCGGCCGTGCGCGTGTTCGCCCGCGAGCTGGGCGTGGACCTGAACCAGCTGAGCGGCACCGAGAAGGGTGGCCGCATCACCAAGTCCGACGTGCAGAAGTTCGTCAAGTCGGCCCTGGCCGGCGGCGGCGCCGCCGCTGGCGGCACGGTGGCGGCCGGTGGCGGCCTGAACCTGCTGGCCTGGCCGAAGGTCGACTTCAGCAAGTTCGGTGAGGTCGAGGTCCAGCCGCTGTCGCGCATCAAGAAGATTTCGGGCGCGAACCTGGCCCGCAACTGGGCGATGATTCCGCACGTCACCCAGTTCGAGCAGGCTGACATCACCGAGCTGGAAGCCCTGCGCGTGGCCCTGAACAAGGAAAACGAGAAGGCCGGCATCAAGCTGACCATGCTCGCCTTCCTGGTCAAGGCCAGCGCCGCGGCACTGAAGAAGTTCCCGGAGTTCAACGCTTCGCTGGATGCCAGCGGCGAGAACCTGACCCTGAAGAAGTACTTCAACATCGGCTTCGCGGCCGATACGCCGAGCGGCCTGGTCGTGCCGGTGATCCGCGATGTCGACAAGAAGGGCGTGGTGCAGATCGCGCAGGAATCCGGCGAACTGGCCAAGAAGGCGCGTGATGGCAAGCTCGGCCCGGCGGACATGAGCGGTGGCTGCTTCTCGATCAGCTCGCTGGGCGGCATTGGTGGCACTGCGTTCACCCCGATCGTCAATGCGCCGGAAGTGGCCATCCTGGGCGTGTCCAAGTCGTCGATCCAGCCGGTCTGGAACGGCAAGGAGTTCGCGCCGAAGCTGATGCTGCCGCTGTCGCTGAGCTATGACCACCGCGTCATCGATGGCGCGCTGGCCGCCCGCTTCACCACCTACCTCTCGCAGGTGCTGGCCGACATGCGGCGCGTCCTTCTGTGAAGCAGGGCCTGGTCCTGGCCGGGCTGCTGATGGCGCTGCCGATGGTGCAGCGAGCGCAGGGCGCCGGTGCTGGACGATAACGTGCGGTCCTCCACCGTGGAGGGCCAGCGTTACAGCGGCACCGGCCTGGCGTGTGGTGCGGGCCGGCGGATGATGAAACAGGTGGCGCCGCCGATCCAGGCCAGCGACACCAGGGAAAAGAAGCTCGACCGTCGCTGGAAAGATCTGGACGAGTCGCTCGAAGAACTGCAGCAACTGCTCGGCGGCAAGGCCGGCTGAGCACCAGGAGAACACGAATGGCCGCAATTGAAATCAAGGTTCCCGACATCGGCGATTACAGCGGTGTGCCGGTGATCGAACTGCTGGTCGCCGTGGGTGACACGGTGAAGAAGGACCAGGGTCTGGTCACGCTGGAATCGGACAAGGCAACGCTGGAAGTGCCCTCGTCGGCTGCTGGCGTGGTCAAGGAAATCAAGGTCAAGCTCGGCGACAACCTCTCCGAAGGCGATGTGGTGCTGCTGCTGGAGGCTGAAGGTGAGGCGGCTGCACCGGCCGCGCCGGCCAAGGCCGAGGCACCCAAGGCCGACGCACCGGCCAGCAAGCCGCCGGTGACCCCCTCGCACCGCGCCCCGGCCGAACCGGCCGCGCCGCAGCCGGCGCTGTCCTCGGGCAAGCCGGCCGACATCGAGTGCAAGATGGTGGTGCTGGGCGCCGGCCCGGGCGGTTACACCGCTGCCTTCCGCTCGGCCGATCTGGGCGTGGACACCGTACTGGTGGAACGTTATGCCAGCCTCGGTGGCGTCTGCCTCAACGTGGGCTGCATCCCGTCCAAGGCGCTGCTGCATGCCGCCGCAGTGATCGATGAAGTTGCCCATGCCGGTGATTTCGGCGTCGAGTTCGGCAAGCCGACCATCACCCTGGACAAGCTGCGCAGCTACAAGGAAAAGGTGGTCACCCAGCTGACCAAGGGCCTGGCCGGCATGGCCAAGCAGCGCAAGGTGCGCACCGTGCAGGGCCTGGCGAAGTTCGTCTCGGCCAACGAGCTGGAGATCGTCGGCGACGACGGCAAGACCCAGCTGCTGCGCTTCGAGCAGTGCATCATCGCCGCCGGTTCGCAGGCGGTGAAGCTGCCGAACTTCCCGTGGGACGACAAGCGCGTCATGGACTCCACCGATGCGCTGGAACTGGCGGACGTGCCGGGCAAGCTGCTGGTGGTCGGTGGCGGCATCATCGGCCTGGAAATGGCGACCGTGTACGGCGCGCTGGGCAGTGAAGTGACCGTGGTCGAGTTCATGGACCAGCTGATGCCGGGCGCCGACAAGGACCTGGTCAAGCCGCTGGCCGATCGCCTGAAGAAGCAGGGCATCGTGGTGCACCTGAAGACCAAGGCGACCGACGTCAAGGCCGACAAGGCCGGCATCACCGTGTCCTTCGAAGCCGCCGTGGAAGGCGAAAAGCCGGGTCTGGAGGCAACCACCTTCGACCGCGTGCTGGTCGCCGTGGGCCGCTCGCCGAACGGCAAGAAGATCGATGCCGAGAAGGCCGGCGTGCAGGTCACCGACCGTGGCTTCATCCCGGCGGACCGCCAGATGCGCACCAACGTGCCGCACATCTTTGCGATCGGCGACATCGTCGGCAACCCGATGCTGGCCCACAAGGCCACGCACGAGGGCAAGCTGGCCGCGGAAGTGGCCGCCGGCGAGAAGAAGGAATGGGTGGCGCGCGTGATTCCGTCGGTGGCCTACACCAACCCGGAAATCGCGTGGGTCGGCGTGACCGAAACCGAAGCCAAGGCCAAGGGCTTGAAGGTCGGCGTAGCCAAGTTCCCGTGGGCCGCCAGCGGCCGCGCGATCGGCATCGGCCGTACCGAGGGCTTCACCAAGCTGATCTTCGACGAAGAGACCCACCGCATCATCGGTGGCGCGATCGTCGGCGTGCACGCCGGTGACCTGCTGGCCGAGATCGGCCTGGCGATCGAGATGGGCGCGGAGGCCGAGGACATCGGCCACACCATCCACGCCCATCCGACGCTGAGCGAATCGGTGGCAATGGCCGCGGAGATCTACGACGGCACGATCACCGATCTGTACATGCCGAAGAAGAAGTAACTGGTCGATCACCGCTGTTGGTGGTGGCTCCCGTTCAACGAAAAACCCCGGCGAATGCCGGGGTTTTTTGTTGCTGCTGTTGTCGATCCAGCTTCGCTCGGGCGCCTGGCGCTCTCCTGCAGGCCACCACCGGAACTTGTCGAGGCGGGTACGGATACCCTGTGGGGCGAAATCAAGGAGGAGGTGACGGCCACAGGCCGTCGCCGGGGGACATTCGCGCGATAGGGTATCCGTGCCCGCCACCCCATCACCATGCTGTTGCCCCACCCCGCAACGCAAAAAAAAGCGCGGCCCCCGATATCCCGGAGGCCGCGCTTGGAGAGAGGTGTTGCGAAGGGCTTAGAAGACGAAGCTGACGCCTGCCACCGGACCCTTGAACTCCTGCTTCAGACCGATCGTGCCATCGCTGCCGGTCTGATCGACGTCGAGCTTGAACCAGTCGTAGCCGGCGAACACGCCGAAGTTCTTGGTGAAGCGGTAATCGACGATCGCATTGGCACGGCTCAGGTCGCCGTCGTAATCATCGAAGTTGCCCCACTTGGTGTTCAGGTACTGGCCCTGGAAGGTGATCATCCACTTCTCGGACGGGGTGAAGCTCAGGCGTGCACCAACCACCGGGGCGACACCGTCGGCCTTCTCGTCCAGGAACTCGCCCTGGTACAGATCACCGACATCCGCGTAAGCCTTGGTGCTCACCTTGGCGTACTCGGCACCCAGCTGCAGGCCGAGGTCGAACTTGTCGGTGTCCACGACCGAGTAGTCGTAGACCAGGCTGGCGACCTGATACTTCAGCTCACCCTTGATGAAGCTGCCGGCCGGCACGTTGGTATCGCCGAAGCTCACACCCTGGTCGAGGGTCTCGCGGCGATCCTTGTCGTACTTGAAGTAGTTGAACAGCAGGCGCTGGCGGTTGCTGATGCGGAACATGCCGTCCACGCGCGGCTCCCATTCCTTGCCACCGAGGCCGAAATCTTCGGAGAAGCCCACATCCTGGCCAGCGATGTTGGTGTTGCCGCGGATCGTGTTGTCCGAATCGATCTGCATCGCACCCAGGCGCAGGGCGAAGCGGTCATCGCCTTCGGCAGCGTGGGACGGAGCGGCGTAGGAAAGCGCGGCCAGTGCGACTGGCACGGCAAGCAGGGAGAGCATCGGGCGCATCGGGGGTCCTTGCGGTGGTTCTAGTGATGTGGCGTCACATTGCCCACTGCGACGTCCACCATTCGTGAAGGTATGGTGGAGGCTGTGTGTACCGTTCATGCACTTTGGCTTACCGAAGGGCGGTTTGCTGGCCGGTTCCCGGGCCAGACCCCGTTACACGCGCTACCCGCCGGCGTTGTTCGACCCGGCCGCCAGCGCCGCAGGCCGCAAAAAGAGGGTGGCCCCGGAGAGGGCTTCGGGGCCACCCTGTACTGGCCTGCGCGCGGGACGCCGACGAGGATTCAACGGCAGGCTGGTCGTTATGACCGGACCGTGCGACCAAAGTTCAATATGCTGCACCGCCGCATCGCGTGTCCCTTTGCGCAGTGGGATTGGCCCGGTGGTGGAACAGGTTCGCAAGAGCCGCCAACGGCGGGCTTACATCCGGGATGAACAGGCAGCGGTTGTCTCTCAAATTGTCCCATTGCTATAATTTGGCGGCTCGACGAGGCGCTAGCTTGCGACCTCGGCCTTTCCTACTCACAACCATGCAGGACATTCACGTGCTGAACTCCGTTGACGCGGGTCGGCGACTGATGCTGCGCGCAGCGGTTTACCCGCTCGTTGCAGTGGCTGTCCTGGCTCTGGCCCTGCTGCTGTGGGGAGGCCCGAAGGCAGCCCTGGGGGCGTTGCTCTCCGGCGTGGCGGTTTCGGCGGCCGGCTGGGTGGCTGCGCGGATGGCGCTGGGGGGTGGGGTGCAGGCCGCAGGCTCGGCGATGACCCGCCTGATTCTGGCGGTCGTGGCAAAGTGGGTGCTCGTATTCGGCGTCCTGATGGTGGGTTTCCTGGTCTTCAAGCTGCCTGCATTGGCGCTGCTGGCCGGTATCGCCGTCGGATTGATGTTCCAGGTCCTGGCTCTGGCCAGGCGCTGATCCAATTTTCATTTAACTCAAGGTTCCGGACACATGGCAGGCGAGGCGCTGACACCCACCTCCTACATCCAACATCACCTGCACAACCTGACGTTCCATATGCAGGAAGGTGGTTTCTGGGCGATTCACGTCGACACCATTGTGACTTCGGTCCTGATGGGCCTGTTGATGGTGTTCGGCTTCTGGATGGCAACCCGCAAGGCCACCGCCGGCGTCCCGGGCAAGTGGCAGGCATTCGTCGAGATCTGCCTGGAGTTCGTTGACCGCCAGGCCAAGGACACCTACCACGGCACCAGCAAGCTGGTGACCCCGATCGCGATCACCCTGTTCTTCTGGATCCTCATGATGAATCTCATCAAGATGATCCCGGCCGACTTCATCGCCATGCCGCTGGAAGCCCTCGGCGTGCCGTACTGGAAGCCGGTCCCCACCGCTGACGTCAATGCCACCCTGGGCATGTCGATCAGCGTGTTCTTCCTGATGCTGTTCTTCGCGCTGCGTTCCAAGGGCCTGGGTGGTTTCACCAAGGAATTCCTGACCGCGCCGTTCGGCAAGTGGATGATGCCGTTCAACCTGATCCTCAACATCGTCGAGTGGCTGAGCAAGCCGATTTCGCTGGCGATGCGACTGTTCGGCAACATGTTCGGCGGCGAAATCGTCTTCCTGCTGATCTGGGTGCTGGGCGGTGCGGGTATCGCCGGTGCCATCGCAGGCGGTGCATTCGGCCTGGGCTGGATGCTGTTCCACCTGCTGGTGATTCCGCTGCAGGCGTTCATCTTCATGATGTTGTCCATCGTGTACCTGAGCCTGTCGGAAGACGCTCACTGAGTTTCGCTTCACCCTTCATCCGTTTGTTTCTAAACCCTTAGCTATTCAAAGTTCCAGGAGAAAACCATGTACTTCGCCGTCCTGACCAACCTCGCCCAAGTCCAGAGCTCCACCGTCCTCGCCGTCGGCATCATGATCGGCCTGGCCGCGCTGGGTGCCGGTCTCGGTCTGGCCATCATGGCCGGTAAGTTCCTGGAATCGGCTGCCCGTCAGCCGGAACTGATTCCGGTTCTGCAGGTCCGCATGTTCATCACCGCCGGCCTGATCGACGCCGCGTTCATCATCTCGGTCGCCGTCGGCCTGCTGCTGGCCTTCGCCAACCCGATGATCGGCGAGTTCGTTGCACGCCTGCCGCAGGTTGCTGGTTAATCCAGCAACAGCGAAACGATCAGGCGCCGTGTGCGCCTGATCGCGGATGAAGGATCGGATGCGCCGCCAAGGCGGCCCATCCACCCCGTCACCCCCGATTGAGCGAACCCCATGGATATCGGTTTTACCCTCGTTGCCCAGGGACTGGCGTTTGCCGGTCTGATCTGGATCATCGCGACCAAGATCTGGCCGCCGTTGATGAACGCCATCGAAGAGCGTCAGCAGAAGATCGCTGAAGGCCTCGCCGCTGCCGACCGCAGCCAGAAGGATCTGGCCCAGGCGCAGGAAAAGGTCAACGATGCACTGAAGGATGCGCGCACCAAGGCCAACGAGATCATCGATCAGGCCCACGCACGCGCCAACCAGATCGTTGATGCCGCCAAGAATGAAGCCATCGTCGAAGCCAACCGCCAGAAAGACCTGGCCCACGCCGAGATCGAAGCTGCCGCCAACCGTGCCCGTGAAGATCTGCGCAAGCAGGTGTCCGCCCTGGCCGTGAGCGGTGCCGAAAAGCTGCTCAAGCGCGAAATCGACGCCAACGCCCACAAGGCGCTGCTCGACGAGCTGGCCTCGGAGATCTGATCGATGAGCCAGGCCCTCACGCTTGCACGCCCGTATGCCCGCGCCGCGTTCGCGACCGCGCGCGACGAAGGCACGTTCGCGCCGTGGTCGGACGCGCTTGCGTTCTCCGCCCACGTAGCTGCCGACCCGCGCGTGGCGGCCTTGCTGTCGAACCCGGAACTGGACCGCGACGATGCCGTCGCGATGCTGGTGCCGGAATCGTCCAGCGAGACCTTCGGTCGCTTCCTGGCCATCCTGGCCGATGCGCACCGTCTGCCGCTGCTGCCGGAAATCGCCGGCATGTACGACCAGCTGCGCGCTGAAGCCGAACACGTGGTCAAGGCCACGGTGACCTCGGCCACCGAACTGTCCGGCGCCGAACTGGACGCCATCAAGGCCGCGCTGCGCAAGCGCTTCGGCCGCGAGGTGGACGTGACGACCGCGGTCGATGCGTCGCTGATCGGCGGTGCCGTGATCGACGCCGGCGATGTGGTCATCGATGGCTCGCTCAAGGGCAAGCTGTCGCGCCTGCAGACCGCGCTCGCTAACTGAATTCATTTAACGTCCGGCGTGATTGCCGGCACTAGGACTTGACGATGGCAACCACGCTCAACCCCTCCGAAATCAGCGAACTGATCAAGAACCGCATCGAGAAGGTCAAGCTGGCCGCGGAATCGCGCAACGAAGGCACCGTGACCAGCGTGTCCGACGGCATCGTGCGCATCTTCGGTCTGGCCGACGTGATGCAGGGCGAAATGATCGAACTGCCGAACAACACCTTCGCCCTGGCCCTGAACCTGGAGCGCGACTCGGTCGGCGCCGTGGTCCTGGGTGGCTATGAGCACCTGCGCGAAGGCGACGTCGCCAAGACCACCGGCCGCATCCTGGAAGTGCCGGTCGGTCCGGAAATGCTGGGCCGCGTCGTGAACGCGCTCGGTGAGCCGATCGATGGCAAGGGCCCGATCGCGGCCAAGGCCACTGCGCCGGTGGAGCGCGTTGCGCCGGGCGTGATCTGGCGCAAGTCGGTCGACCAGCCGGTGCAGACCGGTTACAAGTCCGTCGACTCGATGATCCCGATCGGTCGCGGCCAGCGCGAGCTGGTCATCGGTGACCGCCAGACCGGCAAGACCGCCCTGGCCATCGATGCGGTGATCAACCAGAAAGAAACCGGCATCAAGTGCGTGTACGTCGCGATCGGCCAGAAGGCCTCGACCGTGGCCAACATCGTGCGCAAGCTGGAAGAGAACGGCGCCCTGGCGCACACCGTGGTGGTCGCTGCGACCGCGTCCGAATCGGCCGCGATGCAGTACATCAGCGCCTACTCGGGCTGCACCATGGGTGAGTACTTCATGGACCGCGGCGAAGACGCGCTGATCGTGTACGACGATCTGTCCAAGCAGGCTGTCGCCTACCGCCAGATCTCGCTGCTGCTGAAGCGCCCGCCGGGCCGTGAAGCCTACCCGGGTGACGTGTTCTACCTGCACTCCCGCCTGCTCGAGCGCGCTGCCCGCGTGTCCGAAGAGTATGTGGAGAAGTTCACCGACGGGGCCGTCAAGGGCAAGACCGGCTCGCTCACGGCGCTGCCGATCATCGAAACCCAGGCCGGTGACGTCTCGGCCTTCGTGCCGACCAACGTGATCTCGATCACCGACGGCCAGATCTTCCTGGAAACCGATCTGTTCAACTCGGGCATCCGCCCGGCCGTGAACGCCGGTATCTCGGTGTCGCGCGTCGGTGGTGCGGCCCAGACCAAGATCATCAAGAAGCTGTCCGGCGGCATCCGTATCTCGCTGGCCCAGTACCGTGAACTGGCTGCCTTCGCGCAGTTCGCCTCGGACCTGGACGAAGCCACCCGCAAGCAGCTCGAGCGCGGTCAGCGCGTCACCGAGCTGATGAAGCAGAAGCAGTACGCCCCGATGTCCATCGCCAACCAGGCGCTGTCGATCTACGCCGTCAACGAGGGTTACCTCGACGACGTGCCGGTCAACAAGCTGCTGGCGCTGGAAGAAGGTCTGCATGCGCACTTCGCCAACACCCAGGGCGAGCTGATCAGCAAGATCAACGCGACCGGCGGCTGGGACAATGACATCGAAGCTGCCTTCAAGAAGGGCATCACCGAGTTCAAGACCACCGGCAGCTGGTAATACCGGTCCTGTAGAGCGGAGCGTTGCTCCGCTGGGCTGAAAGCAGCGGAGCAACGCTCCGCTCTACGTCAAACGCGGGGCCTGTGCCCCGCGCCACGGGAAGAAGAGATGGCAAGCGGACGCGAAATCAAAACCAAGATCAAGAGCGTGCAGAACACCCGCAAGGTGACGCGTGCGCTCGAAATGGTCTCGGCCTCCAAGATCCGCAAGGCGCAGGAGCGGATGAAGACGTCGCGTCCGTATGCGCAGGCGATGAAGCAGGTGATCGGTCACCTGGCCCAGGCCAGCACCGACTACCAGCATCCGTTCCTGGTCCAGCGTGACGAAGTCAAGCGCGTCGGTTACATCGTGGTCTCTTCCGACCGCGGTCTGGCGGGCGGCCTGAACAACAACCTGTTCCGCAAGATGCTGGGCGAAGTGCGCCAGTGGCAGGACAAGGGCGCCGAGATCGACGTGGTCACCGTCGGCCAGAAGGCCTCGACCTTCTTCCGTCGCGTCAAGGTCAACATGGTCGGCACCGTCACCCACATGGGCGATGTGCCGCACCTGGAACAGCTGATCGGCGTGATCAAGGTGATGCTCGATGCGTTCACCGAAGGCAAGGTCGACCGCGTGTACCTGGTCTACAACCGCTTCATCAACACGATGACGCAGAAGGCCAGCTTCGATCAGCTGCTGCCGTTGCCGGCGGCTGAGAAGCAGGTCGCGCATCACGACTGGGACTACCTGTACGAACCCGACGCCGCGACCGTGCTCGAGCACGTGATGACGCGTTACGTCGAGTCGCTGGTGTACCAGGCCGTGCTGGAAAACGTCGCGTCCGAGCATGCAGCCCGCATGGTCGCGATGAAGTCGGCCAGTGACAACGCGAACAAGCTGATCGGCACCCTGCAGCTCGTCTACAACAAGGCGCGCCAGGCAGCGATCACCCAGGAAATCTCCGAAATCGTCGGCGGCGCGGCAGCAGTCTGACGCGCACAGTCAAAGCACACATTAGAGGATTGCAGCAATGAGTCAGGGCAAGATCGTTCAGATCATCGGCGCCGTCGTCGACGTCGAATTCCCCCGCGAGTCGGTGCCGAAGGTGTACCACGCGCTGAAGGTGGACAACACCGAAATCACGCTGGAAGTGCAGCAGCAGCTGGGTGACGGCGTGGTCCGCTGCATCGCGCTGGGCTCCACCGACGGCCTGAAGCGCAACCTGGTCGCCACCAACACCGAACGCGCCATTTCGGTGCCGGTCGGCGCGGGCACGCTGGGCCGCATCATGGACGTGCTGGGTCGCCCGATCGACGAAGCCGGTCCGGTCACCGCCAGCGACACCTGGGAAATCCATCGTTCGGCTCCGTCGTACGAAGACCAGTCCCCGGCCACCGAGCTGCTGGAAACCGGCATCAAGGTCATCGACCTGATGTGCCCGTTCGCCAAGGGCGGCAAGGTCGGCCTGTTCGGCGGCGCCGGCGTCGGCAAGACCGTCAACATGATGGAACTGATCAACAACATCGCCAAGGCGCACAGCGGTCTGTCCGTGTTCGCCGGCGTGGGTGAGCGTACCCGTGAGGGCAACGACTTCTACCACGAGATGAAGGACTCCAACGTCCTGGACAAGGTCGCGATGGTGTACGGCCAGATGAACGAGCCGCCGGGCAACCGTCTGCGCGTCGCCCTGACCGGCCTGACCATGGCCGAGTACTTCCGCGATGAGAAGGACGAAAACGGCAAGGGCAAGGACGTGCTGCTGTTCGTCGACAACATCTACCGCTACACCCTGGCCGGTACCGAAGTGTCGGCACTGTTGGGCCGTATGCCGTCGGCCGTGGGCTACCAGCCGACCCTGGCCGAGGAAATGGGCGTCCTGCAGGAGCGCATCACCTCGACCAAGAATGGCTCGATCACCTCGATCCAGGCCGTGTACGTGCCCGCCGATGACTTGACCGATCCGTCGCCGGCCACCACGTTCGCCCATCTGGATTCGACCGTGACCCTGTCGCGTTCGATCGCCTCGCTGGGTATCTACCCGGCCGTGGATCCGCTGGATTCCACCAGCCGCCAGATGGACCCGCTGGTCATCGGCAACGAGCATTACGACACCGCCCAGCGCGTCCAGCAGACCTTGCAGAAGTACAAGGAACTGAAGGACATCATCGCGATCCTGGGCATGGACGAACTGTCCGAAGAAGACAAGCAGGCCGTGACCCGCGCCCGCAAGATCGAGCGCTTCTTCAGCCAGCCGTTCCACGTGGCCGAAGTGTTCACCGGCTCGCCGGGCAAGTACGTGTCGCTGAAGGACACCATCCGTGGCTTCAAGGCCATCGTCGATGGCGAATACGACCACCTGCCGGAACAGGCGTTCTACATGGTCGGCAGCATCGAAGAAGCGGTCGAGAAGGCCAAGAAGATGGCTGAAAAGGCCTGATGCGGCGGGGACGGGCGCCATGCCCGTCCCGACCCGTCACACGGGGTGGGCGCATGCCCACCGCTGAGGACATCCTGCGGTGGGCGCGAGCCCGCCCTAAAGCGAGAAGAGTTTCATGAGCACCATCCGTTGCGACATCGTCAGCGCCGAGCAGGAAATCTTCCGTGGTGAGGCGACCCTGGTCGTGGCCACCGGTGAGCTGGGTGAGCTGGGCATCGCGCCCAAGCACGCCCCGCTGATCACCCGCCTGAAGCCGGGCAAGGTGGTGGTGACCACGCCGAGCGGCGAGCAGATCGACTTCGCCATCTCCGGCGGCATTCTCGAAGTGCAGCCGCAGGTCGTGACCGTGCTGGCCGACACCGCGATCCGTGCCCAGGACATCGACGAAGCCTCGGTCCGCAAGGCCAAGGAAGAAGCCGAGCGCATCCTGGCCAACCGTGGTGAAGCAATGGAAGTGGCCGAAGCGCAGCAGCGCCTGGCGGAAGTGTCCGCCCAGCTGCAGGCGCTGGAGCGCCTGCGCAAGAACCTCAAGCACTGAGCGGAGTGGCGCGACGGCGCCATCCGCGAAGGGAAAACGCCGGCTTGCCGGCGTTTTTTTTTGCCTGCCTCCGGGGATGCCGGCTCAGCGGAAGATCAGCGTCCGCATCAGCAGGAACGACACTGCTGCGAGGCCACCTTCGACCAGGGGTTTGGCCAGCCACGCGTAGCGAAGCCCGAGATGCTCGGCCGCCAGCGTCACCAGCAGCGTACTGATCGCGGTCAGCACGCCCCACAGCAGCAGGAAGCGCACGAACCGTGGCCAGCCCAGCCGGTGTTCGCCATCGCGGGCAAAGGTGTAACGGCCATTGAGCCAGAAGCCGAGCAGCATGCCGCTCACGCGCCCCAGCAGATTGCCGGGTGCCGCAGGCATGCCCAGCGCGGTGGCAGCCACGAACACGGCCCAGTCCAGCGCGAGCTGGATCAGGCCGATGACGAGATAGCTGCTGCCTTGGCGGAGGAGACTCACGTGCGATCCGGGTGCGGGCAATCCCACATGTTAACGAGCGGCGCACTAGAATTCCCTTCTACGATTCCCGGAACGTGATCTGCCCATGACCCAGCCCCTGCACGTGATCATCCTGGCCGCCGGCGCCGGCAAGCGCATGAAGTCGGCCCTGCCGAAAGTGCTGCAGCCCATTGCCGGCCGCCCGATGCTCGCCCACGTCATCGACACCGCGCGCCAGCTGCAGCCCGAGGCGATCCACGTGGTTTATGGCCATGGCGGTGAGGCGGTGCGGCAGGCCTTCGCGGACCAGCCGGACCTGCACTGGGCAGAGCAGAGCCGGCAGCTGGGCACCGGGCATGCCGTGCTGCAGGCCATGCCCGAAGTACCGGATGCGGCAACCGTTCTGGTGTTGTACGGCGACGTGCCGTTGATCCGCGGCGAGACGCTGCGCCACCTGCTGTCGCAGCCGGGCCGCCTGGCCGTGCTGGTGGCCGAGGTCGCCGACCCGACCGGCTACGGCCGGATCGTGCGCAACGCCGAGGGCAAGGTCGGTGCGATCGTCGAACAGAAGGATGCCAGCGACGAACAGCGCAGCATCCGCACCATCAATACCGGCATCATCACCGCCGAATCGACCGCGCTGCGCCGTTGGTTGTCCCAGCTGTCCAATGCCAACGCGCAGGGCGAGTACTACCTGACCGACATCTTTGCCGCGGCAGCGAGTGACTACACCCCGGCCGAGATGGCCTTCGTGCAGGACCCGCAGGACGCCGAAGGCGCCAACGACCCGTGGCAGCTGGCCCAGCTCGAACGCGCCTGGCAGCTGCGCGAAGTGCGTGCACTGTGCGCGCAGGGCGCGCGCGTGCTGGATCCGGCGCGGCTGGATATCCGTGGCCCGGTCACCGTCGGCAGTGACGTGCAGATCGACGTCAACGTGATCCTGGAAGGGCGCGTGGTGCTGGGCGACGGCGTCAGCATCGGCGCGTTCACCCGGCTCAAGGACGTCACCCTGGCCGCGGGCACCGTGGTCAAGCCGCACTGCGACCTGGATGGCGTGATCAGCGAAGGCGCGGCGGAGATCGGTCCGTTCGCGCGCCTGCGCCCGGGTACCGTGCTGGCCGAGGGCTCGCACGTCGGCAATTTCGTGGAAACCAAGAAGGTCGTGCTCGGCGCCGGCAGCAAGGCCAACCACCTCACCTATCTGGGCGATGCGGTGATCGGCAGCAAGGTCAACATCGGCGCGGGCACCATCACCTGCAACTACGACGGCGTGAACAAGTCGCAGACCACCATTGGCGACCGGGCCTTCATCGGCTCCAACAGCTCGCTGGTCGCGCCGGTGGTGATCGGTGAAGGCGCGACTGTCGCCGCCGGCTCGGTGATCACCCGCGGCGCCCCGGCCGACAAGCTGACCGTCGCGCGCGCACGCCAGGAAACCATCGACGGCTGGAAGCGCCCCACGAAGAAGTAACGCCGGCCGCTGGCCGGCAAGCAGGCGATCCCGGGTCCACGACGGTGCCGGCCAGCGGCCGGCACTACCGGGCGTCGGCCGGCAGGAACACCGCGACGCACAGGCCGCCCTCGCGGCGGTTCTGCAGCGAAATGCGGCCGCCATGTGCCTCGACGATCTCGCGGGTAAGCGCCAGCCCCAGCCCGGTGCCGTTGCGCTTGGTCGAATAGAACGGCATCAACGCATTCTGCAGCACCGCCTCGTTCATGCCCTTGCCGCGATCCAGGACTTCCAGCCGCAACCACTGCGGCAGCCGGGTCAGGCGGACCTCGACATCGTCGTTGGGTGGTTCGGCTTCACTGCAGGCTTCATGCGCATTCTTGAGCAGGTTCAGCAGCGCCTGCCCCAGCTGGGCGATGTCCACGCGGCTGTGCAGGTCGTCGGGCACCTCGGCCATGCGGAACGGGATCTGGTGCTGCAGCCCGCCCAGGAACAGGTTCCACTGCACGGTCTGCAGCTGCGGCTGCGGCAGTTTGGCGAAGCGTGCGTAGCCGCGGATGAACCCTTCCAGGTGCCGCGCGCGCTCTTCGATCGTGCCGAACACTTCTTCCAGCCGCTCGGTCTTGCCGCGCCGGACCAGCTCGCCACCGGAGTGGGCGAGCGAGGCGATCGGGGCCAGCGAATTGTTCAACTCGTGGCTGATCACGCGGATCACCTTCTTCCAGGTCTGCACTTCCTGGCGGCGCAGTTCGGCGGTCAGCAGGCGGATCAGCAGCAGGTCGTGCGGGCGGCCGTTGAGGTGGAAGTTGCGCCGTGACAGATGGTAGATCTGCTCATCGTCTTCGTCGCGCTCATCGTCGCTGTCCTGGCCCTCGCCGCGGACCGCGAACAGGCTGTCGCCGCCACGGGCGATGGCGTCGCGCAGCTCGATCGGCATCGTCGCCATGACATCATGCATGCGCTGGCCTTCCAGCTTCCAGCCGCTGTGCAGCAGCTTGCGCGCGGCCAGGTTGGAGAACACCACGCGCTGCACGCCGTCGCCCCCGTGGGTGAGCAGGAGCATGGACACCGGCGTGTTCTGCACCATGGTGTCCAGCAGCAGTTCGCGCTGGACCAGGTCCTGGCGCTGTGCGCGCAGCACATCGCCGAGTTCGCGGTGGGCCTGGACCAGGTCGCCGAGTTCGTCGTTGGAGGGCCAGTAGATGCCGAAGTTGTATTCGCCATCGCGGTAGCTGCTGGTCGTGCCGGACAGCGCGCGCAGCAGCGAGCGGATCGGTGCGGTCGCGCGGCTCAGGCTCCACCACATCAGGCCCATCAGCACCACGGTCGAGATCGTGGTGACCGCCCAGCCATGGTCCAGCCAGTACGCCAGATACCACGGGAAGGCGGCCGCCAATGCCAGCACCGGCAGCAGGCGCAGGAACAGCCGGAAGGTGAACGAGCGCCGCTTCATTCGCGTGGAATGCCGTAGCGGTCCATGCGCCGGTACAGCGCCTGGCGGCTGAGCCCGAGTTCGGCAGCGGTCTGGGCGATGATGCCGTGGTTGTGGGCCAGCGCGGTTTCGATCCGGCTGCGGTCCGGGTCCACCGTCGGGCTCGCCGCGCGCGGGGCAGCCGCACGCGGCAGGTTGAGGTCACCGGCCTCGATGCGGGGGCCGCTGGCCAGCAGTTCGGCGCGCTGCAGCACGTTGCGCAGTTCGCGCACGTTGCCCGGCCAGGGATGCCGCTGCAGGGCGGTGGCGGCGGCGGTGGACAGCGGCTTGCCGCTGCCCAGGAAACGTTCGGCCAGGGGCAGGATGTCACCGGGGCGTTCGGCCAGTGGCGGCAGGGCCAGCTCGACGGTATTGAGGCGGTAGAACAGATCTTCGCGGAACTGGCCGTCGCGGATCATCGCCGGCAGGTCGGCATTGGTCGCACTGATCACGCGGACTTTGACCTGGCGCTCGCGGTTGGAGCCCAGCCGCTCGAATCGCCCGGTCTCGAGCACGCGCAGCAGTTTCATCTGCCCGCTGGAGGAAAGGTTGCCGATCTCGTCCAGGAACAGGGTGCCGCCGTCGGCGGCTTCAAATTTGCCTTCGCGTGCCTTGTTGGCGCCGGTGTAGGCGCCGGCCTCGGCACCGAACAGCTCGGCCTCGATCAGCTCGGCCGGAATCGCGCCGCAGTTGAGCGCGACGAACGGGCCCTTGGCGACCAGCGAATTGGCTTGGATGATCTCGGCGATCTTCTCCTTGCCCGCGCCGTTCGGGCCGGTGATCAGCACCGGCAGTGCCGAGCGCGCCACCTGGCAGGCCAGGCTGACCACGCGCTCGCTGGCCGGGTCGGCCACCACCGCACCGCGCAGATCGTACCGGGCCTCCAGCGCCGAGCGATCGCGCTGTTCGCGGTCGCGGCGGCGGTCGAGTTCGCGGCGGGTCTCGGACAGTTCCAGCAGGTTGTTGACCGTGACCAGCAGCTTGCGGTCGTCCCAGGGCTTGGCCAGGTAGTCCGCCGCGCCGGCCTTGACCAGATCCACCGCGCTGCTCAGGTGGGTCCAGGCGGTCAGCAGGATCACCGGCAGGTCCGGATGGCGTGCGCGGATCTGCTGGAACAGCGCCTCGCCTTCCTCGCCCGACGTGGTGTCTTCGGTGAAGTTCATGTCCTGGATCACCAGGTCCACCGGCTGCTGCTCCAGCAGGGCCAACCCCTGTTCGGGGGAAAGCGCGTGCAGGGTGTCGATGTCGTGCAGCGAGAACAGCACGTTCAGTGCGGTGCCGACGCTGGCGTTGTCGTCAATGATCAGGATCGAGGGCATGCGGCAACGAAGGACCGGAAGTGGGTTCAAGAGTACCGGAGCGCCGGGCCAACGGGCAGATGGCCCGGCGCGGCTGGCCTCAGCCGCCGGTGCCGGGCGCCTGCGGAATCGGCGGGGTCGGTACCGCCAGCACCTCGCTCCAGGCGGCGGTATCGACATCGACGGTCACCTGGTTGCCCTTGCGCAGCACGGTGACCGGAACCCGGGTGGCCTTGTTGCCGACCAGCGCATGGGTGAGGTCGGCCATGCGCCGTACGGGCTGGCCATCCACGCGCAGGATCCGATCGCCGCTGCGCACGCCGAAGTAGCTGCTCGGCTCGGTGGTCGTGACGCGCACGATGCCATCCTGGGCATCCACCACCAGATGGTGGCCGGCGTCACGCCACTCCAGGCGTGCGGTATCGGTCTGGGTGGCGGCCAGCGCAGGTGCGCTGGCCAGCAGGAGGGACAACAACAGGGTCGTGATGCTGGTCTTGGTCTTGGTCATGTGTTTGCTCTGGGGATGGGTCTGGTGCATTTCAGGCACTCCGGGTGGCAACGGCAGGGGGAACGGCCGCGGCGCGACGGGCCGGGCCGAAGACAGCGATCTGGCCGAGCAGCCACAGCAGCACCGCACCGATCGGCAGGTAACTGATGGGCATGCGCGGCAGCTCGTAGTTGTTCATCAGCCACAGGTTGATCGTGTAGGCCATCAACATGCCCAGCACGATGCCGACCGTGGCCAGCAGGAAGTTCTCGGTCTGGAAGTACCGCAGGATCTGGCTGCGGGTCGCGCCCAGCGCACGGCGGATGCCGATCTGCTTGGTGCGCTGCTGCACCCAGAAGCTGGCCAGGCCGACGATGCCCAGTGCGGTCACCACCAGCAGGGCCACACACACGGTGATCAGCAGGCCGACCATGGCGCGATCATTGGCGAAGTACTTCCTGCGCTGCTCCTCGTAGGTGTACTTGCCGTGCACCAAGCGGCTTGAATCCACCCGCTCCAATGCCGCCACCGCGGACTTGAGCACTTCGTCGCGCCGGCTCGGATCGGTGACCCGGATCAGGTAGAAGCCCTCGTCATAGGTAGTGCGCAGTGGCAGGACCATCGAGAACTGTGAATCGCCTTCGCGAGCGGTCGGGCGGGCGAGTACCTTGACGATGCCGATGATGCGCAGCGGCATGGAGCCGCTATAGATCGTCTTGCCCAGTGCATCGCCGCCGGGGAACATCTTGTCCGCAATCGCCTGGGTAACGATGACGGCCGAGCCCTCGTCCGCGGCTGCTTCGTCATTCTTGACGACTTCCAGGTCCCGGTACTCATCGGGCTGGAAATCACGACCGGCGATCAGCTCCACGCCCAACGTATCCAGTGCGCCTTCGCGGCCGAAATACTGCGAAGCGCTGAGCGTCGGGCGCTCCTGGTCGGGAACCAGGCCCACGCTCGTATTCCAGGAACTGTTGCGGAACGGGATCTGGTTCAGGGTGACCGCACTCTTGACGCCCGGCAACGCCTGCAGCGCGGCAAGGTCCTCGCGGGTGCGCGCCACGGCGTTGACCTGTGGACCGATGCCGCCCAGGCGGACTTCGATCAGTTCGGTCTCGGCGATGCCGCTGGGCTGGTTGATCTTCTCGATGCGCTGCCCGATCAGGAACAGCGCATTGCAGACGATGGCGCAGGTCAGGGCGATCTCGAGCACGATCAGCGATGCGGCGGTTTTATGCCGGCGGAGCGTGGAGAGGATGGGACGGATATCCATGGTGTGCTCCGGATCCTTACTGCGATTTGAGTTGGATGGCGGGCGCGACCTGCATGGCGCGCAGCGCCGGCAGGAAACCGGCCAGCAGGCTGGCGACCAGGGTCAACGCGAAGGTCATCAGCAGCATCTGCCCATCCAGGGTGGCGAGCTTGGCGTAGTCCACCGGTTGCTGGCGCACCGCGTACAGCCCGAGCAGTGCCAGCAGCAGGCCCAGCAGGCCGCCGGCCAGACCGACGGTGCCGGCCTCGATCAGCGACTGCAGGAAGATCTGGCCGCGGCTGGCACCCAGCGCCCGGCGCACGCCGATCTCACCGCTGCGACGCAGGAACTTGGCCAGCAGCAGACCGACCGTATTGATCAGGCAGACCAGCAGGAAGCCCATTGCCAACCACAACTGCAGACGCACGTCGCCGGGGACGACCTTCTTGAAATCCAGCCATTCCATGACGTTGCGCAGCCGTACGTTGTTGGGGCGTTCGAAACGACCGGCGGCGCGCTGCTGGTCGGAGTAGTTCTCCAGATAGCGACGGTACTCCGCGGCCTGGCCGGGGTTTTCCAGCTCCACCCAGTACTGGATCCAGGTGCAGCTGGCGTTGGGACCGGTCGGGTCGGTCTCGTTGCGGCGCCCGAAGCAGTCGATGCTGCCGTTGCGGTCGAACTTCAGCTCGATCGCCGTGGAGAAGGGCAGGTAGACGTCTTCGCTGTCGCCGTAGCGGCCGGTATACAGGTCATAGAAGTGCGGGTTGGGATGCCAGTCACCCAGCACGCCCACGACGGTCATCGTGTTGCCGTTGAGGCGGACCGACTTGCCGACGCTGTTGGCGCCCTGGAACAGCTTCTGGTTGAGCGTGCTGGAAATCACCGCGACCCGACCGCGCCCGTCGTCGTCGGTTTCCTTCCAGCCCTGGCCATAGAGGAACGGCGTGTCGAACATCGGGAAGAAATCGCTCGAGGTATACCGCGCATCGGTGTTGAACGGACGCAGCGTGCTGCCCTCGGGCTCGAGGGTCACACCGCCACCGGTCATCATCGCCTGCCGCTTGGCATGCTTCTCGCGCAGCAGTTTCTCAGCATCGAAGCGGGTCAACTGGTCGGCCGGTTCTTCGCCAGGCTGATAGCCCAGCGCTGACTGTGGATCGACCAGCACGCTGAACAGCCGGTCGCTCTTCTGCGGGATCGGATCACCGGACAGCACATGGAATACGGTCAGCGTGGTCATCGAGGCGCCGATGCCCAGCGCGATGGCGATCACCATCAGCGCGGTCAGCACCTTGTTGCGCCGGAAGCTGCGCAGGGCCAGTCGGAAGTAGTAAGCGATCATGGCCGGCCTCAGTCGTTGGCGATGGCAGCGGCAACCGCGGGGCGCGGCGTGGCGAGCACCGGGTCGCGCAGCAGGTCGGTGACCTGGCCATCGACGATGTGCACGTTGCGCTTGGCGCGGGCGGCCAGTTCCGGATCGTGGGTCACCATCACGATCGTGGTGCCCTTGGCATTGATTTCTTCCAGCAGCTCCATCACGCCGCGGGCCATCTGGCTGTCCAGGTTGCCGGTCGGTTCATCGGCCAGCAGCAGGCGCGGGCTGCCGGCCAGCGCACGCGCGATCGCGGCGCGCTGCTGCTGGCCGCCCGAGAGTTCGGCCGGGTAGTGCTTCATGCGCGAGCCCAGGCCGACCTGGGCCAGCGCGTGCTCGATGCGCTCCTTGCGCTCGGCCGCGGGCATGCCGCGGTAGCGCAGCGGCACATCGACGTTGTCGAACAGGTTGAGATCGGAGATCAGGTTGAAGCCCTGGAAGATGAAGCCGATCTTCTGGTTGCGCAGGCGGCTGCGCGCATCATCGCCGAGCTGGCTGACATCCTGGCCGTCGAGCAGGTAGGTGCCGCTGGTGAAGGTCTCCAGCAGGCCGGCGATGTTGAGGAAGGTGGTCTTGCCCGAACCGGACGGACCGGTCACGGCAACGAACTCGCCTTCGCGGACGTGCAGGTCCAGCGACCGCAGGGCATGGGTTTCCACCTGTTCGGTGCGGAAGACTTTGGCGACCGAGCGCATTTCAAGCATGGCTGTTTCCTTTGAGGGTCGAGAAGATCGAAAGGGACTGAATCAGTTGATGGAGACACGCTCGGCATCGCCGAACAGATCGCTTCCGGACACCACGACGCGGTCGCCGGGCTGCAGGCCAGAGAGGATTTCCACTTCACCCAGGCTGCTCACGCCGAGCTTGACCGGGCGACGGACGGCATGGCTGCCATCCATGACATAGGCGTAGCCGTTGCCCTGTTCGACAAACGGGCCACGTTCGATCTTGAGTGCGTTGCGGCGGGTATCGAGCAGCACGCGCGCCTGCATCCGCTGGCTCTGGCGCAGGCCCTGCGGCTGCTTGTCGGCGAAGCGGATGCGGGCATTGACCTCGCCGGCGACCACTTCCGGGGAGACGGCGGAAATCTCGCCGGCGAACTGGCCGCTGCCGCCGGTCAGCTGCGCAGGCATGCCGATCGTCAGCTCGCGGGCGAAGCTCTCCGGCACCTTGATCTCGATCTCGAAGCGCGACAGATCGACCACGCCCAGGATCGGCGCATTGGCGACCACGTTGGTGTGCTGGGTCGCCTGCACCTGGCCGACCTGGCCATCGAAGGGCGCACGCAGCGTGAGCGCGTCGACCTGGCGCTCCACTTCGGTCACCACCGCGCGCTGGCGATCAGCCAGCAGGCGCTTGTTGCGCGCATCCAGATCGGCGCCCTGGGCCTTGAGCATGGCGTCCTTGCGGGCGTGCTCGAGCTGGATGTCGCTCTTCTTGACGGTGTCCTCGGCCTTGGCCACGTCCACCTGCGGCACCGCGCCACCATCGAAGCCGCGCTTGTAACGTTCCAGGTCACGCACCGCGGCCTGGCGTTCGATCACGGCCTGGTCGGTGTCCTTCTGCGCGGTGGCGCGCGCCAGGGTCGCATCCAGAGTCGCGCGGCTTGCCTCGGCCTGCAGGCCGGCCAGCGTGGCCTGTTCCTGGGCCAGCTTGCTGCGCAGCTCGGGGCTGTCGATCACGGCCAGTTCCTGGCCCTGCTTGACCACATCACCGGCCACGACCTTCAGGTTCACGTTGCCGGCGGAGATCGCATACAGCACCGGGTTGTTGGCGGCGATCACGCGGCCGTCGGCGGCGATGTCGCGCACCATGTCGCCTCGGGTGACCTCAGCGATGCGGACACGGGCGCTGTCGTAGGAGCGGCTGGCCCCCAGCCAGGCACGGGCGGCGAAGCCGATCGCCACCAGCACGACCAGCGCGGCGACCGCCGGCCACAGCCAGCGCTTCCACGGGGCGGGCGCGGCGTGCGAAGAAAGGGTCTGGTCCTGGGCGGAAGTGTCGCGGATCATCGGGCTCGTTCGCGGTTGGGTTGTGGAGTACCAAGCAGACTCCGTGCCAACTTTTAGCCCTTTGGAAACAACAGCTTGCAAAATTGGGCCGGTGTCCATGTGTCCGCGGACACCTGACCGGACACTTTCGTTAAGCCGACAGCGCCCAAGCCGCCGGGGCCGCCACGCTAGAATGCGAGGCTTACCAGCAGGGATCTGAATCTATGTGCGGCATTGTGGGAGCGATCGCCCATCGCGACGTGGTACCGGTACTCATCGAAGGATTGAAGCGACTGGAATACCGGGGCTACGATTCCTCCGGCATCGCTGTGATCGATACCACCGCCGCCGAACCCGATGTCCGACGTGTGCGCCGCACCGGCCGGGTGGCGGAAATGGAGAAGGCTGCCGCGAGCGAAGGCTTCCAGTCGCTGCTCGGCATCGGCCACACCCGCTGGGCGACCCACGGGGGCGTGACCGAGGCCAATGCACACCCGCACATCAGTCACGGTGTGGCGCTGGTGCACAACGGCATCATCGAGAACCATGAAGAGCAGCGCGAGAAGCTGCGCGCGCTGGGCTACACCTTCGAGTCGCAGACCGACACCGAAGTGATCGCGCACCTGATGCACCATCACCTCAAGGAAGGCGACAGCCTGCTGTCGGCGCTGCAGCGCACGGTCAAGGAACTGACCGGCGCCTATGCGCTGGCGGTGATGAGCCGTGCCGAGCCGGACCATTTCGTCTGCGCCCGCATGGGGTGTCCGCTACTGGTGGGCGTGGGCGAAGGCGAGAACTTCGTGGCCTCCGATGTCTCGGCGATCATCCAGGCCACCCGCAAGGTGATCTTCCTGGAAGAAGGCGACACGGCCGACATCCGCCGCGACAGCGTGCAGGTCTACGACGAGCACAACCAGCCGATCGTGCGCGATGTGCATCTGTCCGATGTGTCGCTGGCCTCGCTGGAACTGGGCCCGTACCGCCACTTCATGCAGAAGGAAATCCACGAGCAGCCGCGTGCGCTGGGTGACACCATCGAAGCGGCGATCGATGCCGGTGGCTTCCCGGCCACGCTGTTCGGCAAGAACGCCGAGGCCGTGCTGTCGGGCATCGAAGGCGTGCAGGTCCTCGCCTGCGGTACCAGCTACTACGCCGGCCTGACCGCGCGTTACTGGATTGAATCCATTGCCGGCCTGCCGTGCAGCGTGGAGATCGCCAGCGAGTACCGTTACCGCGCTGCCTACGCAAACCCGAAGCACCTGATCGTCACCATCTCCCAGTCCGGCGAAACGCTGGATACGATGGAAGCACTCAAGTACGCCAAGTCGCTCGGCCACCTGCACACGCTCTCGATCTGCAACGTGCCCGAGAGCGCGATTCCGCGCGCCAGCGAACTGGTCTGCTACACCCGCGCCGGTGCCGAGATCGGCGTTGCCTCGACCAAGGCGTTCACCACCCAGCTGGCTGCCTTGTTCCAGCTCACCATGGTGCTGGGCAAGCTGCACGGCCGCATCGATGCCGCGCAGGAAGCGGACTACCTGGAACAGCTGCGTTTCCTGCCCGGCAGCGTGCAGCACGCGCTGAACCTGGAGCCGCAGATTGCGGCCTGGGCCGAGCGCTTCGCACGCAAGGCCAACGCCCTGTTCCTGGGCCGGGGCCTGCATTACCCGATCGCACTGGAAGGCGCGCTCAAGCTCAAGGAGATCTCGTACATCCACGCCGAGGCCTATCCGGCCGGCGAGCTGAAGCATGGCCCGCTGGCGCTGGTGGATGAGGACATGCCGGTGGTGGTGATCGCGCCGAACGACAGCCTGCTGGAGAAGGTCAAATCCAATATGCAGGAAGTGCGTGCGCGCGGCGGTGAACTGTTCGTGTTCGCCGACCAGGACAGCAACTTCGTCGAGTCCGATGGCGTACACGTGATCCGCACGCCGCGCCATGTGGGCGCGCTGAGCGCGGTGGTGCATACCATCCCGGTGCAGCTGCTGGCGTACCACACCGCATTGGCCCGCGGGACAGACGTGGACAAGCCGCGCAATTTGGCCAAGAGCGTGACAGTGGAGTGATGTGCTCGCTCGTGTGATGTTGACGTATGGAGGGGGCCGCGAGGCCCCCTTTTTTCGTGCGTCACCGGTGGGCCGGCGCCATGCGTAGCTGCGTTTTGGCACGCGGTGATCTGCTCAGCTACCCGTGGGGGGGCTCGATTCCAAAGATGTAGCGTTCTTGACGTTTGTGCGCCATGGCACTTTGTCAGCTGTCTGCACTTGATAGACTGAAAACCTTCATTAGGCTATCCAATGTGGAGCAACATGTTATGGCCGCGAATAGAGCCTGCATTGGACTTGCTGTCTCTCTTCTTTTCCTTGCCGTCTTTAGTGCTTCTGGCGATGAAGTGCATGAGGCGGCGGAGCTCCCGCAGGGGGTAAAAGCGTGTGCGGACTGGATGGCCAAGCGCACTTCCGCAGATGGGGCAAAGGTCCGTCTGATTGGCGATAGCACCTTGTGTGCCGACATGCCCACGCTTTCAGACGATGCGGTAAATGACTTCGTCGAGAAAATCAGTCTTCTGCAGGAAGACGCTCACCCTGACGTAGTCATCAGATCGGCAGGAGGAAGGGTTGATCTTGGCATGACAATGGGCGAAGCGATTCAGCGCCGGCGTGCATCGGTGTACGCTTTCGGATTCTGTGGATCTTCCTGCGCCAATTACGTGTTTCTGCCTGCGTCAAGAAGGGTGATTCTCAAAGACACTCTCTTGGTGTTTCACGGAGGGCTCTATCGGTCGATACTGGATAGCCGCGACTTGACTGAAGAAGGCAAGGAACGAACTGTCGCGTCACTCTCGCGACAGGGCCAGCTTTTGCGTAGGGCGGGTGTGGATCCTGAGTTTTTTGAATGGATCGAGCAACTCAACCAAGACCGCGAGGGGACATCAGCGAGATGCCCCGGAACGCAATCTGTCCGGAGCATAGTGTTCTCCAGCAGAGAGCTGGCAGCTCACGGTGCTACCGTTGACCACGACTACGGTCCTCAAACACGTACTGAGTTGGATGTACTGACGAAAAAGTATGGGATCGATGGAGAGACCTGCTATTGGCAGTGAAGCGTTCTTCCTGTCAGGCGACTCGTTTCAGGCGACCTCGTTGGTAATCTTTTGCATCCTTGCATGTTCATCGGTTTTTGATGTCACTTTGGGTGAAGTCCACCTGATCTTTCTCAAGCTCGGAGATGCTGCCGCATACGGGCACTCGAGCGGCCAATTGATCTGACACCTGGCTGATGTCACGGTGCTGATCACACGATGGGGACGCTCCGGACACTCTTTTCGTGCCTCCACCCTGGACAGCCATCTCGCGGATAGCTGCGTGGGTGGGGTTGAGGGGTGTGTTAGATCGGCAAAACAGGCCCTGGGTGGCTCCTCCCGGCCGCCGGCACCGGAACTTTAGTCTCACCCCGCGGCGGCATTCAGCGACGGTTTTACTCGCGGTGCCATTCTCAGGGTCGTCGATTGCTTCCACGACGAACCGTCCCAGATTTGCAAACTCCTGGGCCCGGGTGCGGTCGTAGAATCGAGTGACCGAGGCAGGTGCATCGCCACCGACCTCGCTGCAATCAGGCGCCTCTCTCGACTTCAGTAACCTGCACCAGGAAACAAGAATGAACGTCCGCGAACTCCTGCAATCCAAGAAAGAAACGATCGTGACCATCGATGTGGAAGACACCATCGGTGCAGCGGCCCACAAGATGAGCGCGCACAAGATCGCTGCCCTTGTGGTGATGAAAGACGATATGCCGGTCAGGATCATTTCCGAGAAGGACATCGTGCGCACGCTGGCTGACGACGGCCCGCAGGCCGGGCGCCGGGTGATTTCCACGCTGCCGTCGGCAGGATTGGAAGGGATCGGGCCGGACGCGACGCTCAAGCAGGCGATGGCGCTGATGACCTACTCGCGTCACCGTCATCTGATGGTGACCGAAGACGCCAAGCTGGTCGGCATCCTGAGCCTGGGCGATATCGTCAAGAATCTGCTCAGCGAACTGGAGCTGGAAAAAGCGGTGCTGCAGGACATCTACATGGCGGCGCACTGACACTGCCCGTGTCCTGCTGACGGGTAACGCCGGCCGCCGGCCGGCAACCCCACGCTGGAGAATCAACGCCGGCCTTCAAGGCCGGTCAGCTGCTGAAGGTCGGACAGCAGCAGCCGATAGGCTGCCTGCTGTGGCTCACCTGCCGGCTGCCGCAACACCCATGACGGATGCACCGTCGCGAATGCGCGGGTGCCGTCCTCCAGGGAGTGCCAGCGACCGTGGTTGGCCATCAGGTTGAACCCGGCGCCGAACACCGCGGTGGCTGCACTCGCCCCCAGGCAGACGATCACCTGCGGTCGCACGTTCTCGATCTCGCCCATCAGCCACGGCCGGCAGGCGTTGATGTGGGTGATCTGCGGCTTGCTGTGGATGCGCCGCTTGCCACGCCGTTCAAAGCGGAAGTGTTTGACCGCATTGGTCATGTAGAGCGTGCGGCGATCAATGCCGAGGTCGCGCAGGGCGCGATCCAGCAGTTGTCCGGCGGGGCCAACGAACGGGTGTCCGCTGAGGTCTTCGCTGTCGCCGGGTTGCTCGCCGACCAGCATGATCCGTGCGTCCTGCGGGCCTTCGCCGAACACGGTCTGCGTGGCCGGCTCCCACAGCGGGCAGCGGCGGCACGCAGCGGCGGCATCGCGCAGGGCATCCAGGGTGGCAGGTGGGGTATCCGTCACTGGCGCGGTTGAGGCGATGGCCTCGGGGATACGCCGTCGCGGGGCCTGTGCTTCACGGTCGTGCATCTCCTGCACCCGGTCACCGGCATCACGGACCAGTTGCGGCAGCAAGGATGCTTCGGGCAGGTGTTTCCAGTATTTGGCCGGCATTTCCTGCTGCATCATCCGCGTGTTGAGCCGCGCCGGGTTGAAGATGTTGGCGTAGTAGGTGCGCCACAGTTCTTCGCGCGCGTCTTCCACCGGCGCGTCGCTCTGGCGGCCGCCCGGACCGAACGACAGGTGTTGCCCGTCCCAGTGCACGCTGCGGTACGGTGTAAGAATCGCCCAGCGCATGCCGGCGAAGCGACGCGCGAAAAACGGTGCCACGCGGTCGACGATCTGGTGGTCCGGTTCGAACCAGGCAATGAAGGCGTCCTGCTCGCCGGGTACCTCACGAAAGCGGACGAAGGCCTTCATCTTGTGGGAGTCGCGACGTACCGCCTGGCTCAGGGCCATGGCGCGCAGCACGTCAGGATCGGCGGGATTGGAGAGCAGACTGCGCTCGCCATGGGTGATACGCCAGAGCATGCGGTAGAGCAGCGACATCCGTTGCGGATCGCGATGGCACAGGCAGATGGCGGCCAGCTCGACAAACGCTTTGGAGACATACATCTGCGGCTCGGCCAGTGGCGCTTGGCCATCGTCCAGTGAGGTCAGTGGCGGGGCATCAAGCAATGAAGCCCCCTGATCCTGCAGCCAGTCCAGCTGATCCGGTCGCACCGCATGGCGCAAGGCCAGGCGCGCGGCCGCGCGCCATGCATCCAACGACCACGCCGGGTCGACACGCACACTCCAGCGTGACATGTCAGTGGGCAGCAGCGTCGGGGAACAATGCGCCCTGTCGCGGCGGTGGCGCCAGCCGCGCCCGCAGCGCCGCCGGGTCATCCAGTGCGCGCCGCGGATGATGGTCGGCCAACTGCACGAACGGCAGCAGCTTGCTCATCGGTGCACGCAGGCGGGCCACATCGGCCACGCGCAGGCGTCCATGTCGCCGCGCCATCAGCACCCGCTTGACGTTGCGCACGCCAAGGCCAGGTACGCGCAGCAGCAGCTCCTTGGGCGCGATATTGAGATCGACCGGGAAGCGCTCGGGGTGGCGGATCGCCCAGGCCATCTTCGGGTCGATGTCCAGGTCCAGCATGCCGCCCTGGGTGGTATCGGTGATTTCCTCCACACCGTACCCGTAGAAGCGCAGCAGCCAGTCGGCCTGGTAGAGGCGATGCTCCCGTGCCAGCGGCGGAGCCTGCAGGGGCAGCGCCTTGCTGGCGTCGGGAATGGGGCTGAAGGCGGAGTAGTAGACGCGGCGCATCCGGTAGTTGCCGTACAGATTGTCGGCCGCGCTGAGGATCTGATTGTCGCTGGCACCGTCTGCCCCCACGATCATCTGGGTGCTCTGCCCGGCAGGCGCGAAGCGGGGGGCACGCGCACGCCGCCCGCGCGGGGCCGGTGACGGTGCAGCGACCGCATTGCCGCCTGGAGGATCGGACTTGCGCGCCTCCTTGGCTTCCTCGATCTGCCAGCGCAGCTCACCCATGGCGCCCCGGATCGACGGCAGGGATTTCTCCGGCGCGAAACTGGCCAGCCCGGCTTCGGTGGGCAGCTCGATGTTGATCGACAAGCGATCGGCATGGCGACCAGCGGCCGCCAGCAACTCCGGCGATGCTTCGGGGATGGTCTTGAGGTGGATGTACCCGGCGAACCGGTGTTCCTCGCGCAGTACCCGCGCCACTTCCACCATGCGTTCCATGGTGTAGTCGGCGTTGCGGATGATGCCGCTGGAGAGGAACAGGCCTTCGATGTAATTGCGTTTATAGAAATCCATCGTCAGCGCGACCACTTCGTCCACGCTGAAGCGCGCCCGCTGCACGTTGCTCGACACGCGATTGACGCAGTAAGCGCAGTCGTAGATGCAGAAGTTGGTCAGCAGGATTTTCAACAGCGACACACACCGGCCGTCGGGCGTGTAGCTGTGGCAGATGCCCATGCCCTCGGTGCTGCCAATGCCGCCGGACGTGCGCGAATCGCGCTTGCCCGCGCCGCTGGAGGCGCAGGACGCATCGTATTTCGCGGCATCGGCAAGGATGGCCAGTTTGCGGATCGTCTCCATGGAAGGACCGTACCGGGGTGCGGTCTCATCCAGTGAGACGGATCTGCCCATGCCTGAAGAATTCAGATTCCAGCTCAGCCGTCGAAGGTCACCTTCACCGATTCGGCGCTGTACGTCGCGGGGCCATGGAACACCACCTCGATGTTGTTGCCATCCGGATCCAGCGCGAAGGCCGCGTAGTACCCCGGATGGTAAGGGCGTTGGCCCGGCGCACCATTGTCCTTGCCGCCGTTGGCCAATGCAGCCTGGTGGAAGGCGTCCACGGTCGCGCGGTCGCGGGCCTGGAAGGCGAGATGATGGCGGCCGGTGAGTTGGCCCAGCGCGGCTTCACTGTCCGCCGTGGAAATGAACAGCTCATCGGCCCAGAAATAGGTGTCGCCTTCACCGGCAATCGGGATGCCGATCGTGTCGAGCACGGCCGGGTAGAACCGGCGGCTGGCGGCAAGATCCTTGACCACCAGCTGCAGGTGGTCGATCAGGCGGCCGCGGTGAAGTTCCATCGTTTCCATACCGGCTCCGTTGGGTGGGTGGGACGGGGCGCAGATATACCACTGGAGGGTGCCTGCAGCTTTGTCGCTGCGTCGACCTTGCTGACCACGCGTGGAGACCTGTCGGCCACGGCCCTTCCGCCGGCCCGCCCGCTGACCTACGCTGCGCGCTGGCGTCATGAACGCGCAGGCGGAGGAGGCAACGATGCTGTGGATGGTGATGATAGCCCAGGCGGTCGCAGGCGACGCCGGTTATGCACAGGTACGCGCACTGGCGCAGCGTGATGAAGCCAGCCTGGCGCCGGCGGCGTACACGCAGATGCTGGACAGCATGAGCCGGGTGGGCGGTGAGAGTTTCGCGCGGTGCATGCCGACCCCCGCGCCGGAGACGCTGGCGCCGTTCACGGTGGTGCTGCAACTGGATGCACAGGGCAAGGTGCTGCGGACCTGGCGCGAAGGCGACGAAACGGTCGCACGCTGTGTCGATGCAGGGTTCGCTGGGAAAACGCTGTTCGTGCCACCGAAGGCGCCGTTCCATGCGGCCTTCGAGTTCCAGGTCCAGCCATGACGCCCACGACGCGCCGGTAGCGGCCGGCGCGTCGTGCAGAGGCAGGGGTCAGGCGATCGGGGTGTTGGAGATGATCTCCACCCAGTAGCCATCCGGGTCCTTGATGAAGGCCAGGTGCTTCATGCGGCCGTCTTCCAGGCGCTTCTGGTAGGGAACGTGCAGCTGATCGAAGCGCTTGCAGGCGGCCTGGATGTCCGGCACGGACACGCAGATGTGGCCGAAGCCACGCGGGTCGCTGTTGCCGTCGTGATACACCGCGCCGGCCTGGGTCTCGGTGCCGTGGTTGTGGGTCAGCTCCAGCACGCCGGGGATGCCGGCCATCCACACGCGGCGGGCCTCGTCACCCTCGGGAATCTGCGTGCCGGCCGGCAGCAGGGCCAGGAAGTACAGGCTGAAGTCGGCTTCCGGGAAATGGCGCAGATCGATCAGGCGGAAGCCGAGCACGCGGGTGTAGAAATCCAGCGAGGCGGCCGCATCCTTCACGCGCAGCATGGTGTGGTTGAACACGAAACCGGTGGTTTCGGCCGGCGGCTGGGCGGCGACACCGGGCTGGTTCTGGAAGGCGGCGAGGCTCATGGGGGCATCCTGGGGGCAGGGCCGCATCGGTGCGGCGGATGCGTCATTTTACCGGTCCCGGCCGGGCGGGGTGGCGGGTAGAATGGTGTGTCTCCCTGACCAGCGTTCATCATGTCTCAGCGTGAATGGGTGGCGTCCGCCATCCGCAAGATCGAAGCCGATTTCAACCGTTCGGCCGATACCCACCTGATCCCGATGGACCTGCCGGGGTTTGATGGCATCGACCTGTATTTCAAAGACGAATCCAGCCATCCCACCGGCAGCCTGAAGCATCGTCTGGCGCGTTCGCTGTTCCTGTACGCGCTGACCAACGGCTGGCTGCGTGAAGGCCGCCCGGTGATCGAAGCCTCCAGTGGCTCCACGGCGGTGTCCGAAGCCTATTTCGCCCGGTTGCTGGGCCTGCCCTTCATCGCGGTGATGCCGGCCTCCACCTCGCCCGAGAAAATCGCGGCGATCGAGTTCCACGGGGGCCGCTGCCATCTGGTGGAGCGCGCCTGCGACCTGAACGCCGATTCGGAAACGCTGGCCCGCGAAACCGGCGGCCATTTCATGGACCAGTTCACGTACGCCGAGCGCGCGACCGACTGGCGTGCCAACAACAATATCGCCGAATCAATCTTCAAGCAGATGGCCGAGGAGCCGCATCCGGTACCCGAGTGGATCGTGTGCAGCCCGGGCACCGGCGGCACGGCGGCCACGCTGGGCCGCTACGTGAGCTACCGCCGCCATGACACGCGCATCCTGTGCGCGGACCCGGAAATCTCCGTGTTCTATGATGGCTACTGCGCTGCGCTGGCAGGGCAGCCCTGGCGTGAGCTGACCTGCAGCGGCGGTTCGCGGGTGGAAGGCATCGGCCGGCCGCGGGTGGAATCGAGCTTCATTCCGACCAGCGTCGATGCGATGGTCAAAGTGCCCGATGCGCTGAGCCTGGCCGCGATGCGCCACGTCAGCCGCCAACTGGGGCGCCGTGTGGGCGGCTCCACCGGCACCAACTTCATCGGCGTGCTGCAGGCCGCGCAGCTGATGCGCGATGCGGGCCGCAGCGGCTCGATCGTGACCATCCTGTGTGACAGCGGTGACCGCTACGCACACAGCTACTACAACCCGGAGTGGTACCCTAAACAGGCCATCGACGTGGACGGCGCCGATGCGGTGCTTGCGGCCGCGGTGGCGGGCAAGGGGCTGCCGGTGCTGCCGTGCGTCTCGCTGGAAGCGCTGTACTGAGCGGGGCGCCCGGGCGGGCGTGAACCGGGCCCATCGGCGTACCCCGGGGGCTTGTGTGGGGTGGGGGGCAATGCCATATCGTGGGGCGATGCCGCTGCAGCGGCCCCGTTGTCTGGAGATGCCTGTGACCCCCACCAATCCTCTGCTCGATTTTTCCGGCCTGCCGCGTTTCGATGCGATCCAGCCCGAGCACATCGCCCCGGCAATCGATGCCCTGCTGGCCGACGCCGAAGCCGCGGTGAAAACCGCCGAAACGGTCTCCCCGGTCACCTGGGCGAGCTTCGCCGAGCCGCTGGATGACGCCACCGAGCGCCTGTGGCGCGCGTGGGGCCAGGTGGGCCACCTGCAGGCCGTGGTCAACACCCCGGCGCTGCGCGAGGCCTACAACGCCAACCTGCCCAAGGTGACGCGCTTCGGCAGCGCGCTGGGCCAGAACCTGGCGCTCTACCAGCAGTACCGTGCCCTGGCCGACGCGCCCGAAGCGGCGCAGTACGACGCGGCACGCCGCAAAGTGCTGGAGAACGCGCTGCGCGATTTCCGCTTGGGCGGTGCTGAACTCGATGACGCCGGCAAGGCGCGGTACAGCGCGATCCGCGAGGAGCTGTCCGCGCTGTCGGCGACGTTCTCGCAGAACGTGCTCGATGCGACCGATGCCTGGTCGCTGCACGTGCAGGACCCCGCCGAGCTCGCCGGCCTGCCGGACGATGTGATCGCCGCGGCCCGCGCTGCCGCGGAGAAGGAGGGCCTGGCCGGCTGGAAGCTGACCCTGCAGATGCCGTGCTACATCCCGGTGCAGACCTACGCCGAACATCGCCCGCTGCGCGAAGCGCTGTACCGCGCCAATGCGATCCGCGCGTCTGAATTCGGCGATGCCACGCTGGACAACAGCGGCAACATCGATCGCGTACTGGCGCTGCGCGCGGAGCTGGCCACGCTGCTGGGCTTTGCCAACTACGCCGAGTACTCGATCGCCACCAAGATGGCCGAGGATGCGCCGCAGGTACTGGGCTTCCTGCGTGATCTTGCCGCGCGTGCCAAGCCGTACGCGCAGCGCGACCGTGCCGAGCTGGAGGCCTTCGCGCGCGACGAGCTGGGCATGGCCGCGCTGGAGGCGTGGGACCTGGCGTTTGCCGCGGAGAAACTGAAACAGGCGCGTTACAGCTATTCCGAGCAGGACGTGAAGCAGTACTTCACCGAGCCGAAGGTGCTGGACGGCCTGTTCAGTGTGATCCGCAGCCTGTATGGCCTGGCGGTGCAGCCGGACAGCGCGCCGGTGTGGCATCCGGATGTGCGCTTCTTCCGCGTGGTCGATGCGCAGGGCGCGCTGGTCGGCCAGTTCTATCTGGATCTGTACGCGCGCGAAGGCAAGCGCGGTGGCGCGTGGATGGACGATTGCCGCAACCGCCGCGAGACCGCCGCCGGCGTGCAGACGCCGCTGGTGTACCTGGTCTGCAACTTCGGCAAGGGTGCACAAGGGCAGCCGGCCACCTTCAGCCACAGCGATGTCACCACGCTGTTCCATGAGATGGGGCACGGCCTGCATCAGTTGTTGACCCGCATCGGTGAGCTGGGCGTGGCCGGCATCAACGGCGTGGAGTGGGACGCGGTGGAACTGCCGAGCCAGTTCATGGAGAACTTCTGCTGGGAATGGGACCGCGTGCAGGCGATGACCGCACACGTGGCCACCGGCGAGCCGCTGCCGCGTGCGCTGTTCGATCGCATGCTGGCCGCACGCAATTTCCAGAGCGGCATGTTCACCGTGCGCCAGCTGGAATTCGCGCTGTTCGACATGCAGCTGCACAGCGAGTTCGATCCGACCCAGGACAGCGTGCAGGCGCTGTTGGAACGCGTCCGCGATGAAGTGGCCGTCAACCGGCCGCCGGCGTGGAATCGCTTCCCCAACCAGTTCAGCCACATTTTTGCCGGTGGCTATGCGGCCGGCTACTACAGCTACAAATGGGCCGAGGTGCTCAGCGCCGATGCCTACGCCGCGTTCGAGGAGGCCCCGGACAAAGTGACCGAGACCGGCCAGCGCTTCCGCGATGAAGTGCTCTCACGGGGCGGCAGCCGCAGTGCGGCCGAGAACTTCGCCGCCTTCCGTGGCCGCGCGCCGACAGTGGACGCGCTGCTGCGGCATAACGGGATGGTGTGACCCCGGTTACGGTAGTGCCGGCCGCTGGCCGGCTCTGCATCCTGTCGCCAGGGGCGGGGTGTCATGCAAGGTGAGGAGCCGGCCAGCGGCCGGCACTACCGGGCAGCGGGATCGGACGGCACATGGCTCATTCGGCGTAGATCATTTTCCGGCTCATGCCGCCGTCGACGATGTGGTCCTGGCCGGTGATGAAGCCGGCCAGGTCCGAGAGCAGGAAGACCGCCAGTGCGCCGATGTCCGGCGGCTGGCCAACGCGGCCGACCGGGTGCTGCGCATGATCGCGACGGGAGAGCGTTGGCGTGCGCCGCCGTGAGGGCGCCTGCCAGGCATCGGTGGTGATCCAGCCGGGGCTGATGCTGTTGACCCGCACGGCCGGCCCTTCGCTCAACGCCAATGCATGGGTGAAGGCGACCAGCCCGCCCTTGGCCGCGGCGTAGGCTTCACTGTCCGGTTCGGACTGCCAGGCACGCGTGGAGGCGATGTTGATGATCGCCCCGGCATGCTCGCGCAGGGCGGGCAGGGCATGCTTGCTGCACAGGAAGGCGCCATGCAGGCTGGAGAGGCGGCGTTGCCACTCGGCCAGCGGCATCTGGGCCAGGGGCGTGCCATGCGCACTGGCAATGCCGGCATTGTTGACCAGGCCATCCATGCGCCCGAAGCGCTTCAGCGTCGCCTTCATCAGCGCCTGCACGCTGCGTTCGCTGGCCACGTCCGCGCGTTGGAACGCCGCGCGCTCCGGCAATGCCCATTCCTTCAGGCAGGCCTTGCCGGCATCTGCATCCAGGTCGGCGATCATCACGCTGCCGCCCGCGCCGAGCACCGATTGCGCGATGCCGCGCCCCACGCCCTGCGCACCCCCGGTGATCACCACCACGCGGTCGCGCAGCGGCTGTGCCGGCCAGTCGAGGAGGGTCGGGGTCAGTGACACGGCGGCATCTCGTTGCGGCCCAGCAGGCGCGTCCAGCCTTCGATGCCGAGTTTGTCCAGCGTCTCGATGTTGCGCTCCACGATCACGTCCGGATCCGGGAAGGCCGCGACCGCGCGCTCGACGCTGTCTTCGCGCAGCAGGTGCAGAGTCGGGTAGGGCGCGCGGTTGGTGTAATTGCTCACGTCATCCGGGGCCACGCCGGCGAACTGGTACTGCGGATGGAAGCTGGCCACCTGCAGGATGCCCTGCAGATCCAGTGCCTCGATCGCTGCATCGGCGTTGTCGAGGAAGTCGTTGTACTCCAGGAAATCGGTCAGCACGTCCGGGTGCACGATCAGGGTGGTGTCGATCTGCTCGGCGGGCGTGTCGCGCAGCAGGATCAGCTCTTCGGCCAGTTCCTCGACCAGCGCCTCCGGCGTGGTCGCATCACTGAGCACGAACCGCACCTGGTCCTTCACGTACACCGCCTTGGCGAACGGGCACAGGTTCAGGCCGATCACGATCTGCTCCAGCCATTTCCGGGTCTCGGCAATGGGGTCGCGGGTGGCGGTGAGGAATGCATCGTTCATGGCGGGCGGGGTCGCTGGCGGGGCCGTTGATTGTACGGCGCGCCGGTGAAGTGGACGCCCGATCGGCTCCACTGTCCATTAACTGGACACCGGTCATGCTGGAAATTCCTTATCCGGCAATCACTTGCAGTAATCCATCCAGCGGCCAATAGGCAGTGGCCGGCTGCGGGTATCCAATGGCCGGGTACACGACGCAAGGAGTTCTCAGTGATGGCAACACACGCATTCCTGCCGACGGCCACGTGGTCCGGCAAGCTGTTCGATGGCCAGTGGGCCGCGGGTGCAGGCACCCAGCACGTGGTCGAGCCGGCGACCGGCGAGCGCCTGGGCGAGATCGCGATGGCCGACCCGGCACAGATCGCGCGCGCCGTCGCCACCGCCGCCAAGGCGCAGCGCGACTGGGCCAGCGCCCCGTATGACACCCGCGCGCAGGTGCTGCGCCGCGCGGCGCAGTTGGCCGAAGAACACAACGACGAGATCGTGCAGTGGCTGGTCCGCGAAAGCGGCTCCACCCAGCTCAAGGCCGGTTTCGAGGCCAAGGTGAACACCAAGGCGCTGCATGAGGCCGCGGCACTGCCCTCGCGCAGCATCGGCGAGGTGCTGCCGTCCGAACCGGGCCGTTTGAATCTGGCGCGCCGCCGCCCACTCGGCGTGGTCGGCGTGATCTCGCCGTTCAACTTCCCGCTGTACCTGGCCATGCGTGCCGTGGCCCCGGCCTTGGCGCTGGGCAACGCGGTGGTGCTCAAGCCCGATCCGCGCACCGCCGTGTGCGGTGGCTTCGTGATCGCGCGCCTGTTCGAACTGGCCGGGCTGCCGGCAGGCCTGCTGCACGTGCTGCCGGGCGATGGCGCCGCCGGTGCGGCGCTGACCAGTGACCCGAACATCGCGATGATCCAGTTCACCGGCTCCACCGGCGCGGGGCGCAAGGTCGGCGAAGCGGCCGGCAAGCACCTGAAGAAGGTATCGCTGGAACTGGGCGGCAAGAACTCGCTGATCGTGCTCGACGATGCCGACATGGACCTGGCCATCGCCAACACCGCGTGGGGCGTCTACCTGCACCAGGGCCAGATCTGCATGGCCACCGGCCGCGTGCTGGTCCAGCGCAGCATCCATGCGCGGTTCCTGGAAAAGCTGGTGGCCAAGGCCAAGTCGCTCAAGGTCGGCAATCCGGCCGATGGGGAGGTGGCGATCGGGCCGCTGATCAACGCCCAGCAGCGTGACCATGCCGCGCGCATCGTTGCCGAAGCGCAGGCGGCTGGTGCCACGCTCGCGACCGGCGGTGGGTACAAGGACCTGTTCTTCGAACCGACCGTGCTCAGCGATGTGGGCCGCGACAACCCGGCCTTCCACGAAGAGATCTTCGCACCGGTCGCGGTGGTCGTGCCCTTCGATACCGATGATGAGGCGGTGGAGCTGGCCAACGACAGCGAGTACGGCCTGTCGATGGCGATCGTGTCGAGTAATGTCGGCCGCGCACTGAAGCTGGGCGAACGGTTGCGCACCGGCCTGCTGCACATCAACGACCAGACCGTGAACGATGAGGTGATCAATCCGTTCGGTGGCGTCGGCGCCTCCGGCAATGGCACCAGCATCGGCGGCCCGTCCAACATCGACGAGTTCACCCAGTGGCAGTGGATGACCGTCAAGGGCGAAGCGCCCGCCTACCCGATCTGATCCAGGAGACCCTCATGACCGCAACAGCAGAACTGCGCGACATCACCGTGGCCGTGGTGCGCGAAAAAGAACAGCCTTTCACGATCGAGAAGGCGCGCATCCGTGGGCCGCAGGACGATGAAGTGCTGGTGCGCGTAGTCGCCACCGGCCTGTGCCATACCGACCTGATCGTGCGCGACCAGTACTATCCCGTGCCGCTGCCGGCGGTGCTCGGCCATGAAGGTGCGGGCATCGTTGAAGCACTCGGCCCGGGCGTGAAAGACCTCAAGGTCGGTGACCATGTCGTGCTGACCTACGGCGCCTGCGGCCACTGCAATCCCTGCAGCGGCGGCCACGGCGCGTACTGCAAGGACTTCTTCGGCCTGAACTTCGGTGGCGGTGCACGGGACGGTTCCACCGCGATCCAGGACCCGGACGGCAAGCCGCTGCACGATCACTTCTTCGCACAGTCTTCGTTCGCCACCTACGCCCTGAGCCGCGAGAACAACGCGATCAAGGTGCCCGACGATGCGCCGATCGAACTGCTCGGCCCGCTCGGCTGCGGCATCCAGACCGGCGCCGGTGCGGTGATCAACTCGCTCAAGGTGACCGCCGGCAGCAGCTTCGCCAGCTTCGGTGCCGGCGCGGTCGGCCTGAGCGCGGTGATGGCCGCGCGCGTGGCCGGTGCGACCACGATCATCGCCATCGATGTGGTGCCGTCGCGCCTGGAACTGGCGAAGGAACTCGGCGCCACCCATGTGATCAACAGCCGCGAGGCCGACGTCGTCGACGCCGTGCGCGAGATCACCGGCGGCGGGGCCAACTTCGCCCTGGAATCCACCGGGCGCCCGGACGTGCTGGCCCAGGGCATCGAGGCGCTTGGGGGGCTGGGCGTGATCGGCGTGGTCGGCGCGCCGAAGCTGGGCACCAAGGCCGAGTTCGACGTCAACAACCTGCTGCTGGGCGGGCGCAGCATCCGCGGCATCGTTGAAGGCGACAGCGTGCCGAAGGTGTTCATCCCGCAGCTGGTGCAGCTGTACCAGCAGGGCCGCTTCCCGTTCGACAAACTGGTGAAGTTCTACCCGCTGGACCAGATCAACCAGGCCGCCGAGGACAGCACCCGCGGCGTCACGCTCAAGCCGATCCTGACCATCGGCGGGTGAAACGCTCCGTCGCAGGCATGCGTGCCTGCGACGACGCAGCAGTCAGCTTTGCCGGAGTAGCCTGTCGGTCCGAGGTGGAGATCGACCGATGGCCGCGATGGTTCTGGAACAGCAGCAGGTATTGGCCGCCGCCCGTCAGCGCTTTGCCGAGGGCGGCGCGCTGATGGACAGCGTGGTCAGCCCGCCGGTACTGCGCTCCTGGGAGCGTTCGCGCCAGGCCGGCGTACAGCCGCGGCAGGCGCCGTACTACGCGCCCCTTGCCGCGGGCGCCACCCGCCTGGACGACCCGGCCGACCGCCGCCTCGCACGCTGTGTGCGCGAGGACATGGACCATCTCTGGGCCGCCTTCGGTGGCCGCCAATGGACCCTGTTCTGCGTCAACGCCGACGGCCTGGTCGTCGCCCAGCGCGAACATGGCCTGGCCGACGTGCCGGTGCTGCGCCCGATCCAGATCGGCCGCCGCCTGCGCGAGATCGACATCGGCACCACGGCACCGGCCTGCAGCCTGGCCGAAGACGCGCCCGCGCTTGTGCGCGGCAACGAACACTACCTGGATCGCTTCGCCACCGTGTTCTGCCTGAGCGTGCCCCTGCATGGGCTGGATGGTGAATTGCGGGGGGCCCTGGACATCACCGGCACCGGCGAGCGCGATGCCGAGCTGCTGCACGGCTACTTCCGCCAGGCCGCCCTCTCGGCCGAAAACCGGCTGATGCAGGACCACCGCCCCTGTCATCTGCTGGCCGTCCAGCACGACGCACGCTGGCTGCACTCACCGCTGCAGGGTCTGCTGGCCATCGAAGAAGACGGGCATGTCCGCGCCGCCAATCGCGTCGCCCGCCGCCTGTTCGGACTCCCGCGCCGCGGACCCTTGCCGGTCCTCACCCTCGACGGCCTCTTTGCCGGCGCCAGCGTCCATCAGCGCCGCCGCCTCCTGCAGACCGGCCCGGCCCACCGCGTCCGCCTGGACGAAGACACGGCCGTGCATGTCCAGTACCTGCGCGGACCACTCGCACCGCATGCCAGCCGCAAGCTCGCCGCACAGCCCGTCAACGCCTCGCTGCGTGCGCAGAACACACAGCACGTCCGCGACGCCGTGGCCGCCCACCAGGGCAACGTCAGCGCCGCCGCGCGCCAGCTCGGCATCTCACGCACCACCCTGTACAAGCTGATTCGCGCGTAGTGACCCGCGCCCGGCGGTACACACGCCGGAAGCCGCATCTTTTCGATCTGCGCAACGAGGTTGCCGGCCAGCGGCCGGCACTACCGATGGGATATCGCCTGGTCGCCGGAAGCGGCGGGCACGACCGCTTTGCCCGCCCATCCGCCGACGCAGCACACCAGCAATGAATCGCCAGCGCTCTTCGCTACAGCCCTTCGGCCAAGATCAATCGCGGAAATTATCGAACTGCAGCGGAACCTCGAAGGTCTCCTTCCGCAGCAGCGCCATCGCATCCTGCAGATCATCGCGCTTCTTGCCCGTCACCCGCAGCTTGTCGCCATTGATCTGGCTGTCCACCTTCAACTTGGCCTCCTTGATCTTCGCCGCGATCTTCTTGGCCACCTTCTGCTCGATGCCCTGCTTGACCGTGATCTTCTGCCGCGCACCGGCCAGATTCGTCTCGATATCCCCGAACTCCAGGCACGCCGCATCGATCTTCCGCGCGATCAAGCGCTGGCGCAGGATGTCCGTCATCTGCTGCAACTGGAAATCGCTCGGCGCGGACTGGTTGATCACGCCGTCCTCCAGCACGAACTTGGCGTCCACCCCCTTGAAATCGAAGCGCGTGGACAACTCGCGGTTGGCCTGATCGACCGCGTTGGTCAGCTCGTGGGTGTCGACTTCGGAAACAACGTCAAAAGAGGGCATCGGAAAACTCCAGCGGGTGAATACCCCATTCTACCAACCCACCATGGACGGCCCGGCCAACCCGGCGATAATGGGTCATGAACACGCAACGCTCCCCCACCCGCGCCGTCGCCTGGATGCTCATGGCCGTGGCCTGCTTCTCGCTGATGGATGCCGGCATGAAGCAGCTGTCGGCCAGCTATCCCACCCTGCAGGTGACCTTCCTGCGCGGCGCGGCGTCGCTGCCGTTCGTGCTGGTCTGGGTGCTGGCCACGGCCGGCCCGCGCTCGCTGGTGCCCAGGCGCTGGGGCCTGCACCTGCTGCGCGGCGTGCTCGGCATGGCGATGATCGGCTGCTTCGTCTACGCGCTGCGCAGCCTGCCGCTGTCCACCGCCTACACCATCTACTTCGTCGCCCCGCTGCTGATCGCCGCGCTCTCGGTACCGCTGCTCGGCGAGCACGTCGGCCCGCGCCGCTGGATCGCCATCGGCATCGGCCTGATCGGCGTGCTGGTGGTGCTGCGCCCCGGCGTTGGCGGGATCATCTCCTTCCCCGGCCTGATGGTGCTGCTCGCGGCCACCGCCTATGCGCTGGCCGCGATCACGGTCAGCATGCTGACCCGGACCGATACCCCGCAGTCGATGGTGGTGTGGTTCCTGGTGATCATGGCCGTCGGCGCCGGCCTGCTCGCGATCCCGGACTGGCAGCCGCTGCAGTTGGGCCACGCGGTCCTGATCGCGGGCATGGGCCTGGCCGGGGCAGGGGGGCAGGTCGCCCTGACCCGGGCCTTCCAGCTGGGCGAAGCGTCGATGATCGCGCCGCTGGAATACACCGGGCTGGTCTGGGTGATCGGCTGGGACCTGTTGTTCTGGGGCGTGCTGCCCGACCAGGTGACCTGGCTGGGCGCAGCCATCATCGTGGCCTCGGGCCTGTACCTGCTTCACCGCGAGCGGGTCCGCCGGGTCGAGCCGCCCAAGCCGCTGGATCATCCCTGAGCCCGGCAGGCGCCCGCCAGGCCGACCGGATCACGTTCCCTTAGAACCAAACGGAATATCATTCCGCGCAACCGCACGGGCCAGGGCCGCCCCGCGCTGGTAGGCTGCACGCCCCCTCCCGTCGATGCCCCGGTTGACCGCGAAGTGATCGAGTTCCAGCGCCTGCACAAATCCTATGCCGTCGGCGGCCGCGCGATTGCCGCGCTGCAGCCGCTGGACCTGATCATCGAGGCCGGCGAAGTGTTCGGCATCATCGGCCATTCCGGCGCGGGCAAATCGACCCTGATCCGCCTGATCAACCGGCTGGAGGAACCCACCGGTGGCCGCCTGCTGATCAATGGCGAAGACGTCACCGCGCTCGACGCCGAGGGGTTGCGCGTGCTGCGCCGGAAGATCGGCATGATCTTCCAGCACTTCAACCTGCTGTCCTCGCGCACCGTGGCGGCCAATGTCGCCTTCCCGCTGGAGCTGGCCGGCACGCCGCGCGCGGAGATCGACGCACGCGTGGACGAACTGCTGCACACGGTCGGCCTGGAAGCGCACGCCAACAAGTACCCGGCGCAGCTTTCCGGCGGCCAGAAGCAGCGCGTCGGCATCGCCCGCGCGCTGGCCACCCGCCCGCAGATCCTGCTGTGCGATGAGGCCACCAGCGCGCTGGACCCGCAGACCACCGCCTCGGTGCTCAAGCTGCTGGGCAGGATCAACCGCGAGCTGGGCCTGACCATCGTGCTGATCACCCACGAGATGGACGTGATCCGCCGTGTCTGCGACCGCGTCGCCGTACTCGATGCCGGCCACCTGGTCGAAACCGGCCCGGTCACCGAGGTGTTCCTGCACCCGCAGCACCCGACCACCCGCCGCTTCGTCAGCGAGTCCGAACAGGTCGACGAGGGCGAGCTGCACAAGGATTTCGAGGCGGTGGCCGGTCGCATCGTGCGCCTGACCTTCCTCGGCGCCGATACCTATGAACCGCTGCTGGGGCGCATCGCGCGCGAGACCGGCGTGGACTACAACATCCTGTCCGGCCGTATCGACCGGATCAAGGACACCCCGTATGGGCAGCTGACCGTGTCGCTGGTCGGGGGCGACGTACAGGCCGCCCAGGCGGGCTTCGTTGCCGCCGGTGTCCATCTTGAGGAGCTGCGCCGATGATCCTGGCCACCGCAGGCGGGTTCTTCCGCCACCTCGACGCCGGCAAATGGGCCGATATCGGCCAGGCCACGCTGGATACCCTGCTGATGCTCGGCGGCTCGCTGCCGCTGACGCTGCTGATCGGCCTGCCGCTGGGCGTGCTGCTGTTCCTGACCGGCTCGCCGCAGCTGCACCGCAAGCCGGTGCTGTACGGTTCGCTCGCGCTGCTGGTGAACCTGCTGCGCTCGGTGCCCTTCATCATCCTGATGATCGTGCTGATCCCGCTCACGCTGTGGATGATGGGCACCTCGCTGGGCGTCCGTGGCGCGATCGTGCCGCTGGTGATCGGCGCAGCGCCGTTCTATGCACGTCTGGTCGAGACCGCGCTGCGTGAAGTGGACCGCGGCGTGATCGAGGCGACCCAGGCGATGGGCGCCACCACCTGGCAGCTGGTCACCCGGGTGCTGCTGCCCGAAGCGCGGCCGGGCCTGATCGCCGGTGCCACCGTCACGGTGATTGCGCTGATCGGCTTCACCGCGATGGGCGGTGCGATCGGCTCGGGCGGCCTGGGCGACCTGGCGTTCCGCGATGGCTACCAGCGCTCGCACACCGACGTGGCCCTGGTCACCGTGGTGCTGCTGCTGGTGCTGGTGCAGATTCTGCAGATGATCGGCGACCGGCTGGTCTCGCACTACAGCCGGAAGTAACCGGTAGGTACCGACCGTTGGTCGGTACGCCATGCCCAGCGGCGACCGGGCATGGCCTCAGGTCGTGCCGCCCAAGGGAGTGCCGGGGCGGCAGCACGCGCTGATTCGATTGATCAGGTGATCGACCAACGCACCATTGCGTGACGGGGAGCTGTGTTATATTCCGTTTGGCGTAATACGCTGTGCGGAATGATTCAGTCCTTCCGATGCCGCCACACGCTCGCGCTGTTTGCGGGGCGATGCCCGCGCCAATTCCGTGCGTTCCAGTCACTGGCCGAGCGCAAGCTGCAGATGCTGGATGCTGCACAGACCCTGCAGTTCCTGCGCAGCCCGCCCGCAAATCGGCTCGAAGCGCTGTGCGGTGATCGACGCGGGCAACACAGCATCCGCATCAACGCGCAGTGGCGGTTGTGTTTTGTCTGGACCGACAACGGTCCGCGTGATGTCGAGATCGTCGATTACCACTGAGGTGCCATCCATGAGCCGCCCCATCAACAACCTCAGGGCCGTCCATCCGGGCGAAATCCTGCGCGAGGAGTTTCTGCTGCCGTTGCAGCTGAGCATTACTGCGCTGGCACGGGCCTTGGATGTGCCGCCGACGCGATTGCACGCCATCGTGCATGAAACCCGTGGCGTAACGGCCGATACCGCAGTGCGCCTGGCGCGTCATTTCGGCGGGGACGCCGCGTCGTGGCTGGCCCTCCAGGCCGAGTACGATCTGAAGACGCTGCCGACCCGTCAGGAAATCGAGCGCAGGGTGCAGCCGCGCGAGGCGGCCTGAGCGCCGCCCTTACCGGACGTTCGGCACTTCAAAGCCCAGCCGGTCCACCTGCTCGGGGTGCTGCGGCACGCGCTTGAGCTTGTCGGTGTTGACCCCGTAATCGTCACGCAGGCGGGTGGCGAGCTCTTTGTAGAGCTCCTTGTCCATGTCCGGCTGGCGCGCGAAGATCCAGGCCATCTCGCGGCCCGGGTAACCCAGCATCGCCCACGAATAGTCCGGCGCGACTTCCAGCACGCGGGTGTGGGTCGGCACGATCTTGTAGAACCAGGTGCGCCAGTTGTGGTTGCCGCTCTTCTCGTCCACCGAGGCGCGGACGGTCAGTTCCTGCTGCGGTTCGGAGAAGCCGTCGCGGTAGCGGTATCTGATCGACACCTTCTGGTCTCCGCGCAGGCGGAACTCATTGACGCTGGCGACGTGGCCGCGCTCGATCGGGTTCGGCACGCGGCCGATCACGTACCAGGTGCCCATGAACCGCTGCAGGTCGATCGGCGCCGCGGCGCTGTCGACCGCGACCGGCGTCGGCGCGGGGTCCGGTTTGGTCTCATGACGGAACGCACAGGCTGACAGCAACGCCAGCGAGGAGACCAACAGGACAGCGCGAAGCGGGCGGTTCGAAGACATGCGGCGGGTGGCTCCAGTGGCTGGCAGGGGCATGGTGGGTGGGACAGCAGAGAACGTCAATGGCGGCGCGGCGGTTGCGTGACCGATTCATGCAGCCTCGGCGCCGGAGGTCCTTGCTGCCGCGGCCGACCGACAAGGTCGCAGCCGGTGAGATGGCCGCGCGGCAAGGTGACGCATCACTTTCGCACGGAGCTGTGTCATGACCCTGTCGTCTTCCCCGCGTTCGTCCGACCGTCCCGATCCGCGCGTGCTGCGCTGCGTCAGGCAGGCCGCCCTGGCCGGGGTCGCCCTGGTCCTGGTCTGGCCCGCCGCACGGGGCCACAGCGAGTGGGTCGGCTGGCTGCCGCTGTGGCTGGTCGGCATGCCCCTGGTGGCCTGGTGGAGCCTGCATCGCTTCCGCCTGCCGCTACCGGGCCTGCTCACCCGGACCGCCCGCCGCCGTCGTGGGCCGCAGGCGCGGCGCCGCGGTCGCCCGCTGCCGCGACCGGCCCGGCCTGACCTTCGACACGTGAGCCGCAGCCAGACGGTGTGATAGCGTCCCAAGGCTATGAATGCCTGGAGCTGCAATGTCACGATTCGCTTCCGCCTGCCTGGTGGCAGGTCTGATCTCCGCCAGCGCGGCGGGAACCGCCATGGCCGCTGACGCCCCCGCGGACAAGTACGCCTGGCTTGAAGATGTCACCGGCGACAAGCCGCTGGCCTGGGTCAAAGCGCAGAACGCCACGTCCGAAGGCCGCCTGGCCTCGACCCCGGCGTTCAAGCAGATGGAGACCAGCATCCGCGAGGTGCTCGATTCGGACGCCAAGATTCCCGGCGTACAGAAGATCGGCGATTACTACTACAACTTCTGGAAGGACAAGCAGCACGAGCGCGGCCTGTGGCGCCGCACCACGCTGGCCGAGTACCGCAAGGCCTCGCCGCAGTGGGAAACCGTGCTGGATCTGGATGCGCTGAACAAGGCCGAGGGCGAAAACTGGGTCTGGCACGGCGCCGACTGCCTGCGCCCGGACTATTCGCGCTGCCTGATCGCGCTCTCGCGCGGCGGCGCCGACGCCGACGTCACCCGCGAGTTCGACCTGGCCAACAAGGCCTGGATCAAGGACGGTTTCTTCCGCCCCGAGTCCAAAGGTGGCCTGAACTGGATCGACCGCGACACGGTCTTCGTCTACACCGATTTCGGCACCGGCACGATGACCACTTCCGGTTACCCGCGGGTGGCCAAGCTGTGGAAGCGTGGCACGCCGATGGCTTCGGCTTCGGTGGTCTATGAAGGCAAGCCCGATGACATGTACATCGCGGCCATGCACGACGATACCCCCGGTTACGAGCGCAACCTGGTCAGCCGAACGCTGGCCTTCTACAACAACGAGATCTTCCTGCGCGCCGACGACGGCACGCTGACCAGGATCGATGCGCCGAACTCGGCGGAGAAGGGCCTGCGCAAGCAGTGGCTTACCCTGGAGCTGCGCGAGCCGTGGACCGTGGGCGGCAAGACCTACGCCGCCGGCGCGCTGCTGGCCACCAGGCTGGACGATTACCTCGCCGGCAAGCGCGACTTCGACGTGCTGTTCGCACCGACCGACACCACCTCGCTGGCCGGCACCAGCTGGACGAAGAACCACCTGGTCCTGAACGTGCTGGACGACGTCAAGAGCCGCCTGAGCGTGCTGACCCCCACCGACAGTGGCTGGAAGACGAGTGCCTTCACCGGCTCGCCGTCGTTCGGCACCGTGGCTGTCAGCGCGGTGGATGCCGACGACAGCGATGCGGTGTGGATGACCGTCACCGATTACCTGACCCCGACCACCCTGGCCATCGCCGAGATCGGCAAGCAGCCTGAAGTGCTCAAGACCATGCCGGCGTTCTTCGATGCCGATGGCAAGGTGATCGAGCAGCACTTCGCCACCAGCAAGGACGGCACCCGCGTGCCGTACTTCGTGGTGCACCGCAAGGACATGAAGCTGGACGGTTCCAACCCGACCCTGCTGTACGGCTATGGCGGCTTCGAGATCTCGCTGACCCCGTCCTACTCCGGTGGCATGGGCCGCGCATGGCTGGAGAAGGGCGGCGTGTACGTGGTCGCCAACATCCGTGGCGGTGGCGAGTACGGCCCGCGCTGGCACCAGGCGGCGCTCAAGCAGAACCGGCACAAGGCCTATGAAGACATGGCCGCGGTCGCCCGCGACCTGGCCAGCCGCAAGATCACCTCGGCCAAGCACCTGGGCGTGCAGGGCGGCAGCAACGGCGGCCTGCTCACCGGCAACATGCTGACCCAGTACCCGGAACTGTTCGGGGCGGTGGTGATCCAGGTGCCACTGCTGGACATGAAGCGCTACAGCCACCTGCTGGCCGGCGCCTCGTGGATGGCCGAATACGGCAATCCGGACACGGCCGATTGGGAGTTCATCAAGACCTTCTCGCCGTACCACCTGTTCGATGCGAAGAAGACGTACCCGCCGGTGCTGTTCACCACCTCCACGCGCGATGACCGCGTGCATCCGGCACACGCCCGCAAGATGGCGGCCATGATGATCGACGCCGGCAAGGACGTGACCTACTACGAGAACATCGAAGGTGGCCACGGCGGCGCGGCGAACAACGCGCAGGCCGCGCACATGTCGGCTTTGGCCTACAGCTTCCTGTGGGAGCAGCTCTCCAAGTAAGCTCGGGTTGCTCGACGGCCAGGGGCAGTCGAGCAGCCGGCAGGGAGTGAGCCTGCCGCAGACGTTGTAGCCCCCTGGAGCGGACTCCGGGTGGTGGGGCGTCAGGTTGGCTCCACCCCATTTTCAGCGCCACGCAGCGATGCGTGGCGTTTTTTTTCAGGGGTCGCTCAACGCACCCACGTCTCCAGCCCACGCGCGATCCGCCGCACCGCCTCTTCCAGGCGTGGCACTTCCTGCGTGTAGGCCAGCCGCACGTGCGCGTTGGCGCGGTGGTGCCCGAAGTCCAGGCCCGGGGTGAACGCGACATGCTCGGTTTCCAGGAAATGCGCACAGAAGGCCTGCGCATCCCCGGTGAACGCACTCACGTCGGCGTAGAGATAGAACGCGCCTTCCGGTTCCACTTCGATCCGGAAGCCGAGCGCCCGCAGCGCCGGCAGCAGGTAATCGCGGCGCTCGCGGAATGCCGCGCGGCGCTGCTCGAAAATCGCGATCGACTCCGGCTCGAAACATGCCAGCGCCGCATGCTGGGCGATGCTGGAGGCGCTGATGTACAGATTCTGCGCCAGCTTCTCCAGCTCCTTCACCGCCTGCGGCGGCGCGACCAGCCAGCCCAGTCGCCAGCCGGTCATCCCGTAATACTTGGAGAAGCTGTTGAGCACGAAGGCGTCATCGTCGACCTGCAGCACGCTGGCCGCGTCCATCCCGTAGGTGAGGCCGTGGTAGATCTCATCCACCACCAGGTGCCCGCCGCGCGACTTCAGTGACTGCGACAGCGCGTCCAGCTGCGCAGCGGAAAGCACGGTTCCGGTCGGGTTGGCCGGAGAGGCGACCAGGGCGCCGACACTCTCGGCATTCCATTGCCGTGCCACCAGTTCCGGCGTGAGCTGGTACGCCGTTTCCGGGCCGACCGGTACCAGCTGCGCGGCCCCTTCCACCAGGCGCAGGAAGTGCCGGTTGCACGGATAGCCCGGATCGGCCAGCAACCAGTGCTTGCCGGGATCGACCAGCAGGCTGCTGGCCAGCAGCAATGCGCCCGAGCCACCCGGGGTGACCAGGATCCGCTGGGGGTCGATCTGCACCTGGTAGCGATCCTGGTAGAACCCGGCAATCGCCTCGCGCAGCGCGGGCAGCCCGCGGGCGGCGGTATAGCGCGTGTGCCCGGCCGCCAGTGCCGCCTGGCCGGCGCGCACGATCGGGGCGGCGGTGGTGAAGTCCGGCTCGCCGATCTCCAGGTGGATCACATCGTGGCCGGCCTGCTCCAGCGCCTGCGCGCGGGCCAGCAGCGACATCACGTGGAAGGGTTCGATTTCCTGGCTGCGGCGGCTGTAGCCGGTGCCGGTCGGGGGCGTGCGGGAAGTGTCCATGGCCTGATGATAGGCGCAGTGACCAACGACAGGCTTGCTGCTGGCCCACCCGGCGGCACAGACTGCACGGACACGGACGCCATTGCATTCCCCCGCCAGGAGCCTTATCTCGTGAAACCCGCCCTTTGTTTACTGGTTGCCAGCCTCATGACCTCCAACGTGCACGCCGCCCCCGCGCTGACCCCGCCCGACGCCGAGAAGCACCCGCACACGGTGAAGGCTCCCTTTGGCGCGACCCGCAGCGATGATTACTACTGGCTGCGTGACGACAAGCGCGAAGACAGGAAAATGCTGGCGTACCTGAACGCGGAGAATGCCTATACCGACCAGGTCGTGGCGCCGCTCAAGCCGCTGGAAGACACGCTGTACAAGGAGATCGTCGCCCGCATCAAGCAGGACGATGCCAGCGTGCCCTCGCGTGACCGCGGCTACTGGTATTACACCCGCTTTGAAACCGGCAAGGACTACCCGATCCAGGCACGCCGCAAGGGCAGCATGGAGGCGCCGGAAGAAATCCTGCTCGACATCAACACGATGGCCGAGGGCAAGGGCTACTTCAACGTGGGCGATGCCGATGTCAGCCAGGACAACCATCTGCTGGCCTGGGCCGAAGATGATGTGGGCCGCCGCCAGTACGTGATCCGCTTCAAGGACCTGCGCACCGGTGAAGTGCTGCCGGACCGTATCGAGAACGTCTCGCCCAACGTGGTCTGGGCCGATGACAACCGCACCCTGTTCTACGTCGAGAACGATCCGGAGACGCTGCTCACCGTGCGCGTGAAAAAACACGTGCTGGGCACCCCGGCGAGCAGTGACGTGCTGGTCTACGAAGAGAAGGACGACAGCTTCTACATGGGCGTCGGCCGCACCCGCGATGATCGTTTCCTGACCATCGAACTGCACAGCACGGTCAGCTCGGAAACGCGCTACGCCCCGGCCGCCGATCCGCAGGCATTCAAGGTGCTGGCACCGCGTGCACGCGACGTGGAATACGACGCCGACCACTTCAACGGCCGCTGGGTGATCCGCACCAACGATGCTGATGCGAAGAACTTCAAGATCGTCACCGCACCCAGTGATGCCACCACGCGCAGCCAGTGGAAAGACTGGGTCGCGCACGATGATGCGGTGCTGATCGAAGGCTTCGAGCTGTTCGATGGCTTCACCGCGATCGCCGAGCGCTCCAATGGGCTGGAGCGCGTGCGCCTGCTGTTCCCGGATGGCCGCCAGGACTACGTCAAGGCCGACGAGCCGGCCTATTCGATGGGGCTGGCCGCCAACAGCGAACACGATACGCCGTGGCTGCGGTACGCCTACACCTCGCTCACCACCCCGACCACCACCTACGAGCTCAACACCGTCACCGGTGAGCGTCGCCAGCTCAAGCAGCAGCCGGTGATCGGCTATGACCCGTCGCAGTACACCACCGAGCGTGTATGGGTGACGGCCCGCGATGGCGTCAAGGTGCCGGTGTCGCTGGTCTACCGCAACGGTTTCAAGAAGGACGGCACCGGCGCGCTGTACCAGTACGCCTACGGCAGCTACGGCATGTCGATGGATCCGGGCTTCAACCAGACCGTGGTCAGCCTGCTGGATCGCGGCGTGGTGTATGCCATCGCCCACATCCGCGGCGGCCAGGAAATGGGCCGTGCGTGGTATGAGGACGGCAAGCTGCTCAAGAAGCAGAACACCTTCAACGATTTCGTCGATGTCACCCGTGAGCTGGTCCGCCAGGGCTATGCGGCCAAGGACCGCGTCGCCGGCTCCGGTGGCAGCGCCGGTGGCCTGCTGATGGGCGCGGTCGCCAACCAGGCACCGCAGGATTACCGCGTGATGGTCGCCCAGGTGCCGTTCGTGGATGTGGTCACCACCATGCTCGATGCCAGCATCCCGCTGACGACCAACGAGTACGACGAGTGGGGCAACCCCGAGCAGCGCGAGTACTACGACTACATGCTGAAGTACTCGCCGTACGACAACGTCGCCAAGCAGGCCTATCCGGCCCTGTATGTCGGCACCGGGCTGTGGGATTCGCAGGTGCAGTACTGGGAGCCGGCCAAGTGGGTGGCCAAGCTGCGCGATGACAACACCGGTCACTTCCCGATCGTTTTCCGCACCAACATGGAAGCCGGCCACGGTGGAAAGTCCGGCCGCTTCCAGCGCTATCACGAGCTGGCCGAGTCGTATGCGTTCGTGCTCGACCAGCTGGGCGTGACCCGGACCCCGTAATGGCAGCCGCCGGCCGCCGGCCGCCGAGGGACGACGATGGCTGCTGCCCGGCCAAGGATCGTCAACCGCTCCGGTAGTGCCGGCTGCTGGCCGGCACCGCCTGGGCCCAGCAGGAGGCGGGGCTGCCGGCCAGCGCCGGCACTGCCGGGGGGCTTCCAGGGGCGCGATTTCTGCGCGGCCTGTTCATCCAGCCAGCACCCAAGCGCCCAAAGTGCGCGGCTATACTCAGGGCATGAAGACATCCCCCCGTACCCTCATCTCCCTGACGCTGGCTGCCTCGGCGCTGCTGGTGCTGTCGGCCTGTGGCAACAAGGGCCCGCTGGTCCTGCCGCAGAAGCCGGTCCCGGTCGAAGAACAACTGGTCGAACCGGCCGCCGACGACGCCACGCCGCCGGCCGCCGATGCCGATACCGATTCCCCGGTGGTTCCCGATCCCGTTGAAGCCCCGGCGCTGAAGGCCAATGACGGGAATGAGTAAGGCAAGCACGTCCGCGGCGCTGCGTTTCACCAAGATGCATGGCGCCGGCAATGATTTCGTGGTGTTGGACCTGCGCGATGGCAGCGTACCGCCGGATGCCGCACTGGCCGCGCGCCTGGCCGATCGCCATACCGGCGTGGGTTGCGACCAGATCCTGACCATCGAACCGCCCAAGGCCGAGGGCTCGGTGGCCTCCTACCGGATCTGGAATGCCGACGGCAGCCGTTCGGAGCAGTGTGGCAACGGCGCGCGCTGCGTCGCTGCCTGGCTGGTGCGCGATGGTGCGGCCACTGGCACCACGTTCGCGATCGACAGCCCGGTCACCACGCACGCGGTTGAGCGCCTGGGTGAAGACCAGTACGCGGTGGCCATGGGCGTGCCGCGTTTCGAGCCGGAGAACGTGCCGCTGATCGGCTTCGCCCGCGCCCGCGAGGAGTATCTCTTGCCGCTGCAGGGGGACACGGTGCGTTTCGGCGCGGTGTCGATGGGCAATCCGCACGCGGTCATCGAAGTGGGCCTGGTCGATGCCGCCCCGGTCGAACGCCTGGGTCCGTTGCTGCAGCAGCACGCCTCGTTCCCGAAGTCGGTCAACGTCGGCTTCGTGCAGGTGCTCGGCCCGCAGCATGCGCGCCTGCGCGTGTACGAGCGCGGTGCCGGCGAAACCCTGGCGTGCGGCAGCGGCGCGTGCGCCGCGGCCGTGGTGATGATGCAGCGCGGTCGCCTGCAGCGCGATGCCACGATGTCGCTTCCGGGTGGCGATCTGCGCATCCGCTGGCCGGCCGATGATGCACAGATCGTGATGTCCGGACCCGCAGCCTTCGTCTTTGATGGAGAGTGGAACGCATGAGCGACACCGCCGAGAAAATCGGATCGCACGAAGTAGCCGCCTGGCTGCGCCGGCATCCGACCTTCCTGAAACAGTTCCCGGACCTGGCCCTGACCCTGGTGGTGCCGCGTGATGACGGTCCCACCGCGTCGCTGGCCAGCTACCAGCTGGAAGTGCTGCGCGACAAGAACCGTGAGCTGTCGCGGCGGCTGGCCGATCTGGCCGCCAATGCGCAGATCAACGAGCGCTTGGCGGTCCGCACGCACCAGCTCACCCTGGCACTGATGAAACAGGACTCGGCGGCCGATACCCTGCGGGCGATGGCCGCCTCGCTGGAAGAAGATTTTGCTGGCGATCTGGTCCGGCTGATCGTGCTGCACCCGGTTGCGGGGCTGGAGCAGGCGCCGTGGCTGCAGGTGATCGAGGAGAGCAGCCCGTTGCTGGGGGTGTTCCGCGATTGCCTGAAAGACGGCGAGCCGATCTGTGGCCGCCTGCAGCCGGAAAAAAATACCGTGCTGTACGCGGGGCGTGCCGAGGAAGTGCAGTCCAGCGCGCTGCTGCCGCTGCCGGGCGTCGGCCTGATCGCGGTGGGCAGCCACGACGGCAACCGGTTCTACCCCGGCATGGGCACGTTGTTCCTGCGCATGATGGGCGAGTCGCTGGTCGTGGCCCTGCAGCGTTTCCCGTCGCCCTGACATTCCCTTGAGCGGAGCCGTCGTGAGTACCGCGCAGGACTTCCTGTCGCATCTGCAGGTGGAGCGCCGCATGTCGGCGCACACGCTGGATGCCTATCGTCGCGACCTGGACGCCCTGGCGGCGTGGTCGGACGGGCAGGGCGCCATCATCGACACGCTCGACAGCGCGCAGCTGCGCCAGTTCATCGCGGCCGAACACCGGCGTGGCCTGTCGCCCACCTCGCTGCAGCGCCGGCTCTCGGCGTGCCGCAGCTTCTACGCGTGGCTGCTCAAGCACCATCGCATCGCGGCCAACCCGGCCACCGGCCTGAAAGCCCCCAAGGCGCCGCGCAAGCTGCCGCAGGTGCTCGATGCCGATGAAGCCGTGCAACTGGTCGAACTGCCCACCGATGCACCGCTCGGCCTGCGCGATCGCGCGCTGCTGGAGCTGTTCTATTCCTCCGGGCTGCGCCTGAGCGAGCTGTGCGCGCTGATCTGGCGCGACCTGGATTTCGATACCGGCCTGGTCAACGTGCTGGGCAAGGGCAACCGCGAGCGCCGGGTGCCGTTCGGCTCGCATGCACGCACCGCGCTGCAGGGCTGGCGGGCCGAGAGCGGCGGCGCGGCGACCGCGCCGGTGTTCCCCGGGCGCAAGGGCGGGCCGATCACCCAGCGCGCCGTGCAGATCCGCATCCGCCAACTGGCCCAGCGCCAGGGCCTGTTCAAGCACGTGCACCCGCACATGCTGCGGCACAGCTTCGCCAGCCACATCCTGGAATCCTCCGGTGATCTGCGCGGCGTGCAGGAGCTGCTCGGTCACGCCGACATCGCCACCACGCAGATCTACACCCACCTGGATTTCCAGCACCTGGCCAAGGTCTACGATGCGGCCCACCCGCGCGCCAAGCGGCGCAAGAGCGGCAACGAAAGCTGAATCGATCCGCTGCGGCATCCGGGCGCAGGGCAGGGCGGGTTGAAGCGTCGGGCAGAGACCCCACCTCAGTCTTTGTCACCCCGGAGGCTCCATGGACCCCAGTCAGAACCCCAACGTATTTCATGCCACCACCATCATCTCGGTGCGCCGCAATGGGCATGTCGCCGTCGCCGGCGATGGCCAGGTCACGCTTGGCCACACGGTGATGAAGGGCAACGCCCGCAAGGTGCGCCGCCTGGGTCGCGAGGGCCAGGTGCTGGCCGGTTTCGCCGGTGCCGCCGCCGATGCCTTCACCCTGTTCGAGCTGTTCGAGGCCAAGCTGGAAAAGCATGGCCAGCTGCAGCGCGCTGCGGTGGAACTGGCCAAGGATTGGCGCACCGAGCGCCGCCTGGGCAAGCTTGAGGCATTGCTCGCCGTCGCCGACAAGGACACCTCGCTGATCATCAGCGGCACCGGTGATGTGATCGAGCCTGAAGACGGCATCATCGCGATCGGGTCCGGTGGCTCCTACGCCCTGTCGGCCGCCCGCGCGCTGATGGCGCACACCGAACTGGATGCCCGCACGATCGCCACCGAGTCGATCAACATCGCCGGCGACATCTGCATCTACACCAATCGCAACGTGGTGGTCGAGGAACTGTAAGCATAGTGCCGGCCGCTGGCCGGCAACCTCGAAAAACCCAATTCATCCGTGAGCACACCCATGCCGCACAAGATTGAAGTTTCTTCCGCCACCATGACCCCGCGCGAAATCGTGCAGGAACTGGACCGGCACATCGTCGGCCAGCACGACGCCAAGCGTGCGGTCGCCATCGCGCTGCGCAACCGCTGGCGCCGCATGCAGCTGCCGACCGAGCTGCGCAACGAAGTGATGCCCAAGAACATCCTGATGATCGGCCCGACCGGCGTCGGCAAGACCGAGATCGCGCGTCGCCTGGCCACGCTGGCCAATGCACCGTTCGTCAAGGTCGAAGCGACCCGCTTCACCGAGGTCGGCTATGTCGGCAAGGATGTGGAGCAGATCATCCGCGACCTGGCCGACACCGCGGTCAAGCTGTACCGCGAGCAGGCCAAGGTGCGCGTGCGCACGCAGGCCGAAGAACGCGCCGAAGACCGCATCCTGGATGCGCTGCTGCCGCGCCGCAGCACCGGCATCGGCTTCGACGCCGAAGCCGCGCGCAATGAGCCGTCCGCGCAGGACAACGAGACCCGCATCAAGTTCCGCCGCATGCTGCGCAACGGTGAGCTGGACGAGCGAGAGATCGAGCTGGAAGTGTCGGCCAACGTGAGCATGGACATCATGACCCCGCCGGGCATGGAGGAAATGGGCCAGCAGCTGCGCCAGATGTTCTCCAGCATGGGCGGCGCGAAGGCGCAGAAGCGCACGCTGTCGATCAAGGCGGCGCGCCCGCTGCTGGTCGAGGAGGAGGCCGGCAAGCTGGTCAACGAAGACGACATCCGCAGCGCGGCGATCGAGGCCTGCGAGCAGCACGGCATCGTGTTCATCGACGAGATCGACAAGGTCGCCAAGCGCGGTGACAACGTCGGTGGTGGCGATGTGTCGCGCGAGGGTGTGCAGCGCGATCTGCTGCCGCTGGTGGAAGGCTCCAACGTCTCCACCAAGTACGGCACGATCAAGACCGACCACATCCTGTTCATCGCCTCCGGTGCGTTCCACCTGGCCAAGCCCAGCGATCTGATCCCGGAGCTGCAGGGTCGTTTCCCGATCCGCGTGGAGCTGGGTGCGCTGAGCAAGCAGGACTTCGTGCGCATCCTCACCGAGCCCAAGGCTGCGCTGACCAAGCAGTATGAAGCGCTGCTGCAGACCGAGGGCGTCTCGATGAAGTTCACCGTCGATGCGGTCGACCGCCTGGCCGAGATCGCGTTCCAGGTCAACGAGCGCCAGGAAAACATCGGCGCGCGCCGCCTGCACACCGTGCTGGAGCGCCTGCTGGATACGCTGAGCTATGAAGCGCCGGATCGCGATGGCGAGACCATCAGCATCGACCAGGCCTATGTCGATGCGCATCTGGGCGAGCTGGTGCAGGATCCTGACCTGAGCCGCTACATCCTGTAACGGCACGCAACGATCGGGTGGTAGGAAGAACGGCGGCACTGCGGTGTCGCCGTTTTTTTGCTCAGGCGTCGTCGTCGGTTGGCAGGGCGGTGGGCGGGGCGCCCGGGGTGAATACACCTGGCTGCACGAATGCGCTGAGGATCGCATCCAGCGTCTGCGCGCCATCGCGCTGAATCTCGAACAGCTCCGGTTCCAGCATCGCGCTATACAGCACGCCGGTCAGGCTGGTGCTCACGATGCGCGCCACCGTGTCCACGTCTACCCCCTCGCGCAGCTGTCCCAACTCCCGCGCGCGCTGGAACGCGGCCGCGAAAATGCCCAGCTCCTCACGCGATGCCTCCAGCTGCAGCGCCTGCATCGCCTGGCTTTCCACCGACAGATCGTTGCGCAGCATGATTTCCATCATGTTGCGCAGGCGTTCGTCTTCGGCCAGTTCGCGGAAGGAGACCAGCAGCGCCGAGCGCAGGTCCAGGATCGGCGTGTTGCGCTTGGCCGAGGTGGTGCGGCGCATGCGCTCGATGAACGGCACGCGCTCGCGGTCGATCATCGCGGTCAGCACTTCGGCCTTGTTCTTGAAGTGCCAGTACACCGCGCCGCGGGTAAATCCGGCGCGCGCGCCGATCATCGCCAGGCTGGTGCCGGCGACCCCGTATTCATGGAAACAGACCTGGGCCGCATCGAGGATGCCCTCGCGGGTGGCCTGCGCCTCTTCTTTGGTTTTTCTGGCCATTGCGCTGTGCAGTTGCTGGATGAAACCGGCCTGAATTGTACCGCTTTACAAACAAACATGCATGTATGTATATTTGCGCCCCACTGATCCTCAGCGAGGACTGCCCGCGAATGCCGGCGGGTCTCGTTTCGGATATTTGCCGTCATTTGCTGCCTGTTTGTCGTCATTCTTCGCTTTTATCGGAAGTTGGGCTGCAGGCGCGCCCTTTTCCGTCTGCGAGCCCCTACCGCCATGTCCAGAACCCCGTACCGTCTTCTCGCGCTTTCCCTCGCGATCGCCCTGACCGTGTCCGCCTGTGGCGGTGGTGAGCAGGAGGGTCCACAGGGCGGGCCTGGCCAGGTCACCGTGGCCACCCTGAAAGCCGAGCAGGTCGGCCTGACGCGCGAACTGCCTGGCCGGACCAACGCGTTCCTGGTGGCCGAAGTGCGCCCGCAGGTCAACGGCATCGTGGCCAAGCGGCTGTTCACCGAAGGGGGCCTGGTCACCGCGGGGCAGCCGCTGTACCAGCTTGATGACGCCAGCTACCGGGCCCAGGCCAACAGCGCCCGCGCCCAGCTGGCGCGCGCCGAAGCCACCGCCAATGCCGCACGCCTGAGCGCCAGGCGCATCGGCGAGCTGGCCAAGGTCGAAGCGGTCAGCACCCAGGACAACGAGAACGCGATCGCCGCGCTCAAGCAGGCCGAGGCCGATGTCGGCGCTGCGCGTGCCGCGCTGGATGCGGCCAACGTGACGCTGGGCTATGCCCGCATCACCGCGCCGATCAGCGGCCGCATCGGCAAGTCCTCGGTCACCCAGGGCGCGCTGGTCAGCGCCGGCCAGGCCGAAGCGCTGGCCACCGTGCAGCAGTTGAACCCGATCTATGTCGATCTGACCCAGTCCGCCAGCGAGCTGCTGCAGCTGCGCCGCGAGCTGGCCAGCGGCCGCCTGCAGGACAACCAGACCCTGCCGGTGACGATCCTGCTCGACGACGGCACCGAGTTCGACCACAAGGGCACCCTGGAATTCTCCGAAGTCAGCGTGGACCCGACCACCGGCAGCTACGCGCTGCGGGTCAAGGTCGAGAACCCGGACCAGGTGCTGATGCCGGGCATGTACGTGCGTGCGCAGGTCGGCAGCGGCGTGCGCGAGAACGCGATCCTGGTGCCGATGCAGGGCATTGCCCGCGATCCCAAGGGCGATACCAGCGCCATGGTGGTCGGCAAGGACGACAAGGTCGAAGTGCGGCAGGTCAAGGTGAGCCGCTCGCTCGGCGACAAGTGGCTGGTGGAGGACGGGCTGAAGGCCGGTGACAAGGTCATCGTCGAAGGCCTGCAGAAGATCCAGCCGGGCATGCCCGTGCAGGCCACCGAAATGGGCGCGGCCCCGGCCAAGCCGGCCGCCGCGCCGGCGGCTCCCGCCGCCCAGCAGTAACCGGAGAATTCCATGGCACGTTTTTTCATTGATCGCCCCATCTTCGCGTGGGTGATTGCGATCATCATCATGCTCGCCGGTGGCCTGGCGGTGCTCAAGCTGCCGGTCTCGATGTACCCGGAAGTGGCACCGCCGGCCGTCGAGATCAGCGCCAGCTACCCGGGTGCATCGGCCAAGGTAGTCGAGGACTCGGTGACGCAGATCATCGAGCAGAACATGAAGGGCCTGGACGGCCTGATCTATTTCTCCTCCAACAGTTCCTCCAATGGCCAGGCCACGATCACGCTGACCTTCCAGAGCGGCACCGACCCGGACATCGCCCAGGTGCAGGTGCAGAACAAGCTGCAGCTGGCCATGCCGCTGCTGCCGCAGGAAGTGCAGCGCCAGGGCATCAACGTGGCCAAGTCGAGCAGCGGCTTCCTGCAGGTGCTCGGCTTCGTGTCTGAAGACGGCAGCATGGATGCCAACGACATCTCCGATTACGTCGGCTCCAACATCGTCGATCCGCTGAGCCGCGTGCCCGGCGTGGGCAACATCCAGGTGTTCGGTGGCAAGTACGCCATGCGCATCTGGCTGGACCCCAACAAGCTGCACACCTACAAGCTGTCCACCGCCGAAGTGATCGCGGCGATCACCGCGCAGAACGCGCAGGTCGCCATCGGCCAGCTTGGCGGTGCGCCGTCGATCAAGGGCCAGCAGCTCAACGCCACCATCAACGCGCAGGACCGCCTGCAGACCCCGGAGCAGTTCCGCAACATCATCGTGCGCAGCGCGCAGGACGGTGCCGAACTGCGCCTGGCCGACGTGGCCCGCGTGGAGCTGGGGGCCGAGTCGTACGACTTCGTGACCCGCTACAACGGCAAGCCGTCTTCAGGTATCGCGATCACCCTGGCCACCGGCGCCAACGCGCTGGCCACCGCCAACGGCGTGCGTGCCACCCTGGATGAAATGGCCCCGAACTTCCCGGCCGGCCTGAAGGCGGTGGTGCCGTATGACACCACCCCGTTCGTGCAGGTCTCGATCAAGGGCGTCATCAAGACCCTGATCGAAGCCATCGTGCTGGTGTTCCTGGTGATGTACCTGTTCCTGCAGAACTTCCGCGCGACCCTGATCCCGACGATCGCGGTGCCGGTGGTGCTGCTGGGCACGTTCGGCATCCTGGCCGCGCTGGGCTTCTCGGTGAACATGTTGACCATGTTCGCGATGGTGCTGGCGATCGGCCTGCTGGTCGATGACGCGATCGTGGTGGTGGAGAACGTCGAGCGGATCATGTCCGAGGAAGGCCTCTCGCCGCTGGAAGCCACGCGCAAATCGATGAGCCAGATCACCGGCGCGCTGGTCGGCATCGGCCTGGTGCTGTCGGCGGTGTTCGTGCCGATGGCCTTCATGAGCGGTGCCACCGGCGTCATCTACCGCCAGTTCTCGGCCACGATCGTCTCGGCGATGGCGCTGTCGGTGCTGGTCGCCATCGTGCTGACCCCGGCGCTGTGCGCCACCATGCTCAAGCCGCTCAAGAAGGGCGAGCACCACGTGGCCCACAAGGGCTGGTCGGGCCGTTTCTTCAACGCGTTCAACCGCGGCTTCGACAACTCCAGCGCGAAGTATCAGCGTGGCGTGCGCGGCATCCTCGGCCGTCCGTGGCGTTTCATGGGCGTGTTCGCCGCGCTCGCGCTGGTGATGGGCCTGCTGTTCATGCGCCTGCCCAGTTCGTTCCTGCCCAATGAAGACCAGGGCATCCTGATGGCGCTGGTGCAGACCCCGGTCGGCGCCACCCAGGAACGTACCCTGGAATCGATCGACAAGCTTGAAAAGCACTTCATGGAGAACGAGGCCGACGCGATCGAGTCGATCTTCTCCGTACAGGGCTTCAGCTTCGCCGGCATGGGCCAGAACGCGGGCATGGCCTTCGTCAAGCTCAAGGACTGGAAGGACCGTGATGCCGACCAGGGTGCGATGCCGATCACCGGACGTGCCATGGCCGCGCTGGGCGGGATCAAGGACGCCTTCATCTTCGCCTTCCCGCCGCCGGCGATGCCGGAGCTGGGCATCGGCTCGGGCTATACCTTCTTCCTGAAGGACACCAGCGGTGCCGGTCACCAGGCTTTGCTGGATGCACGCAACCAGCTGCTCGGCATGGCCGGGCAGAGCAAGCTGCTGGCCAACGTGCGCCCGAACGGGCAGGAAGACACCCCGCAGCTGCGCATCGATATCGATGTCGGCAAGGCCAGCGCGCTGGGCCTGTCGCTGGAGGCGGTCAACACGACGCTGGCGGCGGCATGGGGCAGCAGCTACATCGATGACTTCATCGACCGTGGCCGGGTCAAGCGCGTGTACGTGCAGTCCGATGCGCCGTTCCGCATGAACCCGGAAGACTTCAACCTGTGGTCGGTGAAGAACACCGCCGGTGAGATGGTGCCGTTCTCGGCCTTCGCCAGCCAGCGTTGGGATTACGGCTCGCCGCGCCTGGAGCGCTACAACGGCGTCTCCGCGATGGAGATTCAGGGCGAGCCCGCTCCGGGCGTGGCCTCGGGCGATGCGATGAACGAAGTGGAGAAGCTCGCCAAGCAGCTGCCGGCCGGTTTCGACATCGAGTGGACCGCGCTGTCCTACCAGGAACGCCAGGCCGGTTCGCAGACGCCACTGCTGTACACGCTGTCGCTGCTGATCGTGTTCCTGTGCCTGGCCGCGCTGTATGAAAGCTGGAGCGTGCCGACCTCGGTGCTGCTGGTGGCGCCGCTGGGCATCCTCGGCGCGGTGCTGGCCAACACCTTCCGCGGCATGGAGCGCGACATCTACTTCCAGGTGGCGATGCTGACCACGGTGGGCCTGACCAGCAAGAACGCGATCCTGATCGTGGAGTTCGCCAAGGAGAACCTGGAGAAGGGCGCCGGCCTGATCGAAGCGACGATGCATGCCGTGCGCGACCGTCTGCGCCCGATCATCATGACCTCGCTGGCCTTCGGTCTGGGCGTGCTGCCGCTGGCTATCGCCTCCGGTGCCGGCTCTGGTGCGCAGCAGGCTATCGGCACCGGCGTGCTCGGCGGCATGGTGGTCGGCACCCTGCTGGGTGTGTTCTTCATCCCGCTGTTCTTCGTGGTGGTGCAGCGCGTGTTCAATCGCAAGAAGTACGGCAAGAACGCTGGAGGTTCCGATGCGTAAGCCCATGATGGCCAGCCTGGCGCTGGCCGTGAGCCTGGTGCTGTCCGGCTGCTCGACGCTGGAGCCGCGCAGCACCGAAGTCGCCCCGGCGATTCCCTCGCAGTGGCCGGCAACGGCTACCACGGGGGCAGTGACCGCTGCACCGATGGAAGTGGCCGACATCGGCTGGCGCGACTTCTTCGTCGACCCGCGCCTGCAGGCAGTGATCAGCCAGTCGCTGGAGAACAACCGCGACCTGCGCGTGGCCGTGCTCAACGTCGAGCGTGCCCGGGCGCAGTACCGCATCCAGCGCGCCGACCGCGTGCCGGCGATCGGCGTGCAGGGGCAGATGACCCGCAGCGGCGGTGATGCGCCGGTGACCGAGCAGTTCAGTGCCAACCTCGGCGTGGTGGAGTTCGAGCTGGATCTGTTCGGCCGCGTGCGCAACCTCAGCCAGGCCGCGCTGCAGCAGTACTTCGCCGAAGCGGCCAACCGTCGCAGCGCGCAGCTGTCGCTGGTGGCCGAGGTGGCCAACGCGTGGCTGACCCTGGGCGCGGACAGCGAACAGCTGCGGATCGCCCAGGCGACGCTGGCGACGTACGAAGATTCGCTGCGCCTGACCGAGGCACGCCGTCAGCTTGGCGGCGCCTCGGCGCTGGAACTCAGCCAGACCCGCACCCTGGTGGAAACCGCGCGCACGGATGTGGCGCGCTTTGCCGGCCAGGTCGCCCAGGACCGCAATGCACTGGTGCTGCTGGCCGGCGGGCCGGTCGATGCCGCCCTGCTGCCGCAGGCCGAGGTGACCGATGTGGCCAGTGTGCGGCCGCTGCCGGCCGGCATGCCGGGCGATGTGCTGCTGCGTCGGCCGGACGTGATGGCCGCCGAGCACGTGCTGCTCTCGGCCAACGCCAACATTGGTGCCGCGCGCGCGGCGTTCTTCCCGTCGATCAGCCTGACCGGCAACATCGGTTCGGCCTCCTCGGAGCTGTCGGGTCTGTTCGACAGCGGCACGCGCGTGTGGAGTTTCATTCCCAAGCTCAACCTGCCGATCTTCCAGGGCGGCAAGCTGCGCGCGAATCTGGGCATGGCCACCGCCGATCGCGATATCGCACTGGCGCAGTACGAGAAGGCGATCCAGTCCGGGTTCCGCGAGGCGGCCGATGCGCTGGCGCTCAACGAGAGCCTGGATGCGCAGTTGTCTTCGCAGCAGGCGCTGGTCGCCGCGGCGGAGCAGGCGCAGCGATTGTCCCAGGCGCGTTACGACGCCGGCCTGGACAGCTTCCTGACCTTGCTGGACGCACGGCGTACCGCCTACACCGCGCGGCAGTCGCTGGTCAGCACGCAGTTGGCGCAGCAGTCCAACCAGGTAGCGTTGTACAAGGTGCTCGGTGGCGGCTGGCACGAGCGCGGGTAAGTCTGCGCGGGTGCGTCCGGCCGGCCGCACCCGCGCCCGTCATGGGTAGTCGGCGCGGCCATCGCCGTGGCAGCGCCGCGCGCGGTCCAGCGCATTGCCCGCCTCGCGTGCCATGCGTTCGTACTCGCGGCGGATCTCTTCCAGGCGCTCTTCGTCCAGCTCTTCCAGATCGAGCAGTTCGTTGTTGGCGCCCTTGGTGGCGCGGATCAGCCCATCAAGCTTGATCTGGATCGCGGCGGTATCCGCGTTCTGAGTGACCGCCGCCAGGAAGGTCCACGGCGTTCCCGCCGCACAGGACGCCTTCTTGGCGACCAGGATGAAGAGGCTGCGCAGTTTCATGAGGCACGGCAGACCGGGTCCGAGGTGCCTGCATCATTGGTGGGGCGCCGTGCAGGCGCTGTGCAGCCGGGGCGGGTCAGACCCGAGCATGCAACCGCGGACGCGAGGACAGGTCCTGGCGGCCGGCATGGTAGACGTGTTCCCAGCACTGGTCGACGAACTGGCGTGCCTGTTCTTCGGACAGGCGCGGCATGATCTGCAGCGCGTAGTGGGTCTGGAACATTTCATCGCGCTGCTCATCGCTGGCACGCGGTTGCGTGATCAGCGAGTCGCAGGCGAATTTGATCCACGGCACGTAATGGCCGAACGAGCCCGTCCCGAGGTTGCCGTCGGCATGACGCTGGCGCCAGTAGCTGACTTCGGCGTCGACATCGATGACGGCAGGGATGGAGATCTGGGCGGAGGACATGGTCACTTCAGTTTGGGAAGAAGGGAATCTGGATGATGGCGTAGAGCGCGGTGCAAGCGGTGTCATGGCGATGTGGAGCTGGTGTGGCGGCTTTCGCCACGTTGATCGCGCAGCAGATGAGCGTGGTGGACCACGCCGAGCCGCTCGGCCAGCGTCGCCAGCCGGTTGCAGACGGCGACACGTTGCTGGGGATGGGACCGCGTCAACTCATCCTGTATCGCCTGGTAGGCATCCCAGAAAGGCGCGGCGTTTTGGTGGCGTGCGTAGTGCACCTGCAGTCGTTCCCAGGCATCGGTCAGCTCGGGTTCGACGGAGGAGGTGCGGCGGGTTCGGGCATGCATGACGTCTCCTCGACGATGGTGCCCCCTGTGCAACCACCTTAAGCCGTTCATGCAGCGCGGTTGTTAGTGCGGCGTGTTCGCCGTGTCCGGCGACCGTCGTCGGTGCGTGAGGGCATCACGCGCAGACACCCACGGCACAGGGCCCTGCGGCCCGGCCTGCTCACTGAAGCATTCAGAACGTAGCCGTGCCCGCGCGCCACCGTTCGGCCCCGCGCGGGCATCTTCCACGCATATGCGCGCGGAAGCGGCGGCGCTTACTCGCCGATGTCTTCGTTCCAGACCTCGGGATGGGCGCTGATGAAGCCGCCAAGCAGGTCGATGCATGCCTGGCTCTGCATGTCGATCACCTTGACCCCGTTCTCGCGCAGCCACTCGATGCCGCCCTGGAAGGTGACCGACTCGCCCACCACCACGGTGCCGATGTTGAACTGGCGCACCAGCCCGCTGCAGTACCAGCACGGGGCCAGGGTGGTGACCATGATGGTGTCCTGGTAGCGGCGCTGGCGGCCGGCCTTGCGGAAGGCATCGGTTTCGCCGTGCACCGAGGGGTCGCCTTCCTGGACGCGGCGGTTGTGGCCGCAGCCGAGCAGGCGGCCGTCGTTGTGGTACAGCGCGGCGCCGATCGGGATGCCGCCTTCGGCCAGGCCCTGGCGGGCTTCGGCGATGGCGGTTTCGAGCAGGGCGGCGTAGTCGGGGGTGGTGATCATGCGCAATCCAGGAACGTGAAGGCCCCCATGATAGTGGGCGGCCTGCCGCAACGGCGCCGGCGGTGCGATAATCGTCCCCATGAGCGAATCCCCCTACAAGACTGGCACCACCCATTTCGGCTTCCGCGATGTCGCTGCGAAGGACAAGCAGAAGCTGGTGGGCGAAGTGTTCACCTCGGTCGCGCGCAGCTACGACCTGATGAACGATCTGATGAGCCTGGGCATCCACCGGGCGTGGAAGCGCTACTACGTGGCCACCGCGCAGGTGAAGCCGGGCGACCGCGTGCTGGATCTGGCCGGCGGCACCGGCGATATCGCCGCGCTGATCAAGGAGCGGGTGGGTGACGAGGGTGAAGTGGTGCTGGGCGATATCAACGCCGGCATGCTCTCCGTCGGCCGTGACCGGCTGACCAACCGCGGCCTGGTCGCAGGCCTGAACTACGTGCAGTGCAACGCCGAGGCGCTGCCGTTCCCGGATGCGAGCTTCGATCTGGTCACGATCGCCTTCGGGCTGCGCAACGTCACCGACAAGGAAGCCGGCCTGCGCGAGATGCATCGCGTGCTCAAGGTGGGCGGCCAGGCGCGCGTGCTGGAGTTCTCGGAAGTCACCGCCGACTGGTTCAAGCCGATCTACGATTTCCACTCGTTCAAGATCCTGCCCAAGCTGGGCCAGCTGTTCGCGCGTGATGGCGACAGCTACCAGTACCTGGCCGAGAGCATCCGCAAGCATCCGCCGCAGGAGCAGCTCAAAACCATGATGGCCGAGGCCGGTTTCGAGCGCTGCCATTACAAGAACCTGACCGGCGGCATCGTTTCGATTCACTCCGGCTACAAACTTTGAGACAGCGGTCCGGTTCCCGCTGAGGGGGCTCGGCCACACTGCAGGCAGGCTGTCGAAGAGGGCCTGCCATGCGCCTGTACCGCGGGCTTGCCCGCGTATTTCCCCGCTCATTCACCGCCAAGCTGATGGCGGTGGTGTTCCTCGGCCTGCACGTCCCGCTGCTGGTCCTGCTGCTGTGGATGGCTGCGACGGGCCACTACGCGCGCGGGGTGATGTGGACCGTGGTCGGCGTGGTGCTCCTGGCCACGCTGCTCGGCACCGCGATCGCGATGATGGCGCTGTACCGCCTGATGGCGCCGCTGCGGCAGGCGGCCGATGCGCTGGAGGCCTACTACGACGAGCAGCGCCTGCCGCACCTGCCCGACCTCGGCCATGACGAGATCGGCCGGCTGCTGCGCAGCATCAACCGCAACCTGCATGGCGTGGACGCCGGCCTGCGTGATCTGCGTCGCAGTGTGCTGCTCGATCCGCTGACCCAGGCCCTGAACCGGCGCGGCTGCGAACAGGCGCTGGCCGATTCGGCAGCGTGGGCGAGCGCACAGGCCCGCCCGCTGACCCTGTTCGTGGTCGACCTGGACAACCTCAAGCCGATCAACGACGCCCACGGCCACCTGGCCGGGGACCAGGTGCTGGTGCGGCTGGTGGAGACCGCGCGGCTGTGGCTGCGCGGCCCGGACTGGATCGGGCGCTGGGGCGGCGATGAGTTCCTGCTGGCGGTACACGCCGACAGCAACGAGGCCGGCGAGCGGGTCACCCGCTGGCTCGCACAGCTGGCGGCACCGGCGCGCGCTGGCGAGCCGCCGGTCAAAGCCAGTGCCGGCGCCGCCCGGTATCGCCCCGGTGATGACCTGCGCGAGGCCTACCGGCGCGCCGATGCGGCCATGTACCGGGCCAAGTACGCCGGGGGCGGGCGGCTGCTGCGCGCCGAGGACTGAATGCGCGAACAGCCACGCATGGCCTGCGCGGGCGCCGGAGACAGGGGGTAAACTGGTCGTTTCACCCTGATCGGTCCCGATTCATGCGATCTCCGTTCCTGTTGATTCCCCTGGCCGTCGCCCTGGCGTCCGGCTGCTCCAAAGAACCGGCGGCTCCGACCGTCGATCCCACTGCCAACGCCCCGGCGAGCACTGCCATGAAAGCCGACAGCCGCAGCCACGATGAAAGCTCCTACGCCGAGCCGGACAAGGTCGTCGTCAAGGACATCGCGCTGGACCTGAAGCTGGACTTCGACAGCAAGCAGATCGGCGGCACCGCGACCTACACGCTGGAGTGGAAGGACAAGGCCGCCAAGCAGCTGGTGCTGGACACCCGCGAGCTGACCGTGGAGAAGGTCGAGGCGATCGCCGCCGACGGCAAGGCTGCACCGCTGCCGTTCGTGCTGGCACCGGCCGACAAGGTGTTCGGCAGCAAGCTGAGCATCGAGACGCCGGATCAGCCGGCCAAGGTCGTGATCACCTATCACACCGCACCGACCGCCTCGGGCCTGCAGTGGCTGGAGCCGTCGATGACAGAGGGCAAGAAGCTGCCCTTCATGTTCAGCCAGTCCCAGGCCATCCACGCCCGTTCCTGGGTGCCGCTGCAGGACACGCCGAGCGTGCGCTTCACCTACAGCGCGCATGTCACCTCGCGCCCGGACGTGATGGTGCTGATGAGCGCCGACAACGATCCCAAGGCCGCGCGTGATGGTGATTACACCTTCAAGATGCCGCAGCCGATCCCGTCCTACCTGCTGGCCATCGCCGCCGGCGACCTGGTGTTCGAGCCGATCTCCGGCCGCTCCGGCGTGTGGGCCGAACCGACCATGGTCGGCAAGGCCGCCAAGGAGTTCGAAGACACCGAGAAGATGATCGGCGCTGCCGAGAAGCTCTACGGCGAATACCGTTGGGGCCGCTACGACATGCTGGTGCTGCCGCCGTCGTTCCCGTTCGGTGGCATGGAAAACCCGCGCCTGACCTTCGCTACCCCGACCGTGATCGTCGGCGACAAGTCGCTGGTCTCGCTGGTGGCCCACGAACTGGCACACAGCTGGTCGGGCAACCTGGTGACCAACGCCAGCTGGAAGGACATCTGGCTCAACGAGGGCTTCACCACCTACGTGCAGGGCCGCATCACCGAGGCGCTGTACGGCCAGGAAATGGCCGAGATGGAGCGCGAGATCGACCAGAACGATCTGCTCGCCGAAGTGAAGGACATGAGCGCGGCCGACCAGGCCCTCGCCCTGCCGCCGCTGAGCGAGCGTGACCCGGACGAGGCATTGAGCCAGGTCGCCTACGTCAAGGGCGCCTGGTTCCTGCAGTTCCTGGAACAGCGCTTCGGCCGCGAAACCTTCGATCCGTTCCTGCGGGGCTGGTTCGATGACCATGCCTTCCAGAGCGCGAACACCGACCAGTTCGTCGAGTACCTGAAGAAGAACCTGCTGTCCAAGAAGCCCGGCGCCGTCAGCGACGCCGAGCTGAAGGCATGGCTGGACGAGCCGGGCATTCCGTCGTTCGCGACCAAGGCCCGCTCGCGCAACTTCTCCATCGTCGATACCGCCCGCATCGCCTGGCAGGGCAGCAACACGCTGCCCAACGCGCAGATCACCGGCGAGTGGGGCACCCAGGAATGGGTGCACTTCATTGACGGCCTGGGCAAGACCCTGCCGGTGGAGAAGCTGGCCGCGCTGGACAAGGCCTACCACTTCACCGGTACCGCCAACGGCGAGATCGCGATGCGCTGGTATCCGTTGACGATCCGCAGCGGCTACAGCGAAGCGAACGAAGCCGCCGGTGCGTTCATCGAGCGCGTCGGCCGTCGCAAGCTGATCATGCCGATCTACGCCGAACTGGTGAAGACACCGGAAGGCCTGGCCTTCGCCAAGGCCGCCTTCGCCAAGGCCAAGCCGGGCTACCACCCGATCACCACGGGCTCGGTGCAGGACATGCTGGAAAAGGCCGAGGCGGGCACGGCCAAGCCGTAATCGCCAGACGCATCGGTTGAACGAAAAACGGCGGGGAAACCCGCCGTTTTTTTATGCCTGGGCGCCGGCGCTCACACCGCGCGGACCGCCAGGAACATGTCCACGCAGTCGTGCATCACCTGCTGCTGCTGTGCCGGCGTGAGCGGTGGCTGCCCGAAGGTGATCTGCGGCCAGAACGCAAAGGCCTTGAGCATCGCCTGCAACTGGTGCGCGGCCTCGGCCGGCGGCATGTCCGTGCGCAGCCGGCCATCGGCCTGGGCCGCGCGGATCCAGCCGGTCAGGCCTTCTTCCTTCTCGGCCAGCTTGTCCATCATCGCGCGCGCGCGCTCGGGGGCATGGACCAGTTCGGCCATCGCGACCCGGGACAGATCGATGAAGCCGGGGTCGTCCAGCAGGTGCATCTTGCGCGCCGCGAACAGCAACAGTTGATCGCGCAGCGGCCGTGCCGGGTCGTAGGGCACGACAGCCAGCGCCTGGCTGGCCTCGAACAGCTGCCACAGGATGGCGGTGAACAACTCGTCCTTGCTGGCGAAGTGGTTGTAGACGGTGCGCTTGGACACCTCGGCCGTGGCCGCGATGCGATCCATGCTGGTGCCGGCGAAACCGAACGCGCGGAACTCGGCCACCGCTGCCTCCAGGATGGCCGCACGCTTGCGGTCGGTCAGGCGGGTGGGGCGGTCGGAGGGGCTCATGCGGCCATTTTACACCGTTCAGTTTACTTTTCGAAAAAGGCAAGTAAACTCGCCGGTGTACTTTTCTGGGCACGCCCCGCATGAAACGTCGCCTGCCTCGCATCCTCCTCCTTCTGACGGTGTTGATCGCCATGTCCATTGGCCTGTTGACCTGCGGTGCCCGCCCGGCGGCCGCCTATGACCAGTCGCCCCAGTTCGGCGACGGGCGCTTCCACAACCCCACCGGCAAGACCGATCTCGGCTTCTTCCGCACGGCCGGGGTGATGTGGCGCTTCCTGTTCAACAAGCCGGCCGACGCCAGCCCGTTGGCGCCGATCCCGGTGCAGGCCCTGACCCGCCAGGCCCTGCTCGATGCGCCGGACGACAGCCTGTGGCGGCTGGGTCACTCGACGATGCTGATGAAGCTGGACGGCCATTTCTGGCTGACCGACCCGGTCTTCGCCGAACGTGCCTCGCCGATGTCGTTCATGGGCCCCAAGCGCTTCCATGCGCCGCCGCTCACCATCGCCGAACTGCCGCCCATCACCGGCGTGATCATCTCCCACGACCACTACGATCACCTCGACCACGATGCCATCCTCGCGCTCGCGCCCAAGGTGCAGCACTTCGTCACCGCGCTGGGCGTGGGCGACCGCCTGATCGCATGGGGCGTGCCGGCGGCGAAGGTCGTGCAGCTGGACTGGTGGCAGGACACCCGCGTGGAAGGCCTGAAGATCGTCGCGACGCCGGCCCAGCACTTCTCCGGGCGCACCCTGGCCGACGGCAACCGCACGCTGTGGGCCTCGTGGGTGATCGATACGGGTCAGACCCGGATCTTCTTCAGCGGCGACACCGGCTACTTCGACGGCTTCGCCCGGATCGGCGAACGCTACGGCCCGTTCGACCTGACCATGATTGAAACCGGTGCCTACGGCGCGGATTGGCCGGACGTGCATATGCAGCCCGAGCAGAGCCTGCAGGCGCATCTGGATGTGCGTGGCAAGGTGCTGATGCCGATCCACAACGGCACCTTCGACCTCGCGCTGCACCCGTGGACCGAACCCTTCGAGCGCATCACCGCGCTGGCGCAGGCGCAGGGCGTGCCGCTGACCGCGCCACACATGGGAGAACGCCTGGATATCCGCGCACCGGCACCGTCCACCCATTGGTGGCGCGAAGGACAGCCGACCGCAAAGTAAGGCAGGCCGCCATCGCGGCGACGCCGGCATGCTCCGCTTGGCGATAAAGTAGGCGCAGGCGCCTTGTGCGCCATCGACCAACAGGGAGCACGCGATGAAACGACTGATCCTGGTAGCAGCCTGCGCCTTCGCGCTGGCCGCCTGCAGCAACCCCGAAGCCGAACGCCAGGCGCAGCAGGCCGCCGCGGCCGCCGCCAAGGCGCAGCAGGAAGAAAAGGCCGAAGGCGTGGCCAAGCAGTACGACATGGCCGTCGCCGCGCAGGATTGGGAGCGTGCCCGCATCCACGGTGGCTCGCTGCTGGACCAGTACAAGGACACCGATGTCGCCGCGCGGATCGAACCGGGCTACGCCGAGGTCAAGGCCAAGGCCGAGGCCGCGCGCGAAACGCGCCGGCTGCAGGCCCTGTGGCAGTACAACCAGATCCCGGTCGGTACCAAGGGCATCCAGTCCTCTGCGCAGATCTACAGCAAGGAACGCGTGGACGTGGATGGCAGCGGCGCCAAGCCGGTGCAGCTGGTATTCCGCGATCATCCCGAGTGGAAGCGGCATGCCTACCTGGTGCTGCAGGCCGGCGATTTCCGCTGCCCGAAATGCCAGGTCAAGGTGACCGTCGATGACGGCAAGCCGGTCTCGATGGCCGCCTGGCGCCCGGACACAGATGAGGCGATCGCGATGTTCATCACCGACCAGAAAGCGCTGTGGAACCTGGCGCGCAAGGCCAAGGTGATCAGCATCGAGTTCCCGGTCAAGGCCGGTGGCACGCGCACGGCCGTGTTCGAAACCGGTGGCTTGGATACGAGCAGGATGCCGCAGTGGTGGAAGTGAGCGGGCTTGCGGCGATCCGTCACTGGGTGTTCGACATGGACGGCACGCTGACCATCGCGGTGCATGATTTCCAGCGCATCAAACGCGAGCTCGCGATTCCAGCGGACGACGACATCCTAACCCACCTCGCCGCGTTGCCGCCGCAGGAGGCTGCGGCCAAGCATGCCTGGCTGCTCGCACACGAACGCGCGCTGGCCGGGCAGGCGCAGGCCGCCCCCGGCGCCGTCGCGCTGGTCCGCGCGCTGCACGCTGCGGGCTGCCGGCTGGGCATCCTCACCCGCAACGCGCGCGAACTCGCCGACGTGACCCTGCAGGCGATCGGTATCGGCGACGTCTTTGCCCGCGAGGACATCATCGGCCGCGACGAAGCCGAGCCCAAGCCGTCGCCGGTCGGGCTGCAGTACTTCGTTGAGCGCTGGCAGGCCGTTCCATCCCAGGTGGTGATGGTCGGCGACCATCGCTTCGACCTGGAATGCGGCCGCGCCGCCGGCACCCGCACCTTGCTGGTCAACACCCCGGACAACCCCTGGCCGGGCATGGCCTGCTGGCAGCTGGCCGACTGCGGGCAGGTGCTGGCGGCGTGGGAAGGAAAGCGGGTTTCGGTCTGATCGCGCCGGACAAGTGCCTGCCGCATGATCGGCAGGCGGTGGACCTCTAGAGCAGCCAGGCATGGCCTGGCTCTACCCTTGATCAAACGTTCAACGCGTAGCCGAACTGCTGTTTGAACTGCTCATTGAACTCATCGAAGGTGAAGCGCTGGTTCTGGGTGCCCGGGTGCTCGACCTTCAGCGCGCCCATCAGGTTGCCCATGCGGCCGATGGTCAGCCAGTCATAGCCCTTCTCGATGCCGTAGATCAGCCCGGCGCGGAACGCATCGCCACAGCCGGTCGGGTCCACCACGCGGCGCTCGTGCGCCGGCGGGATGTCATAGGTCTTTTCCGGGGTGTGGATGACCGCGCCCTTCGGCCCGCGGGTGGTGATGTAGGCCTTGACCCGGCTCACGATCTCCTTTTCATCCCAGCCGGTGCGCTCCTGCAGCAGGTTGGACTCGTAGTCGTTGACCACGACATAGTCGGCCTGCTCGATGAAGGTGCGCAGCTCCGGGCCGTTGAACAGCGGCATGGCCTGGCCCGGGTCGAAGATGAACGGCACGCCGCCGTCGAAGAACTCCTGCGAATTCTGGATCATGCCCTCGCGCCCGTCCGGGCCGACCAGGCCCAGGGTCACGCCCGGCACATCCTTCACGTGGTTCTCGTAGGAGCGCATCATCGCGCCCGGGTGGAAGGCGGTGATCTGGTTGTTGTCGTGGTCGGTGGTGATGAACGCCTGCGGGGTGAACAGCTCATCGATCACCTTGACCCGGCTCAGGTCGATGCCCAGGCCCTGGAAGTACTCCCGGTACGGGCCGAAGTCCGAGCCCACGGTGCCCATCGGGATCGGCTCGCCGCCCAGCAGGTACAGGTTGTAGGCGATGTTGCCGGCGCACCCGCCGAATTCACGACGCATGCGCGGCACCAGGAACGACACATTCAGGATGTGCACCTTGTCCGGCAGGATGTGATTCTTGAACTGGTCCGGAAACACCATGATGGTGTCGAAGGCAAGAGAACCACAGATCAAAGCGGACATCGAGTAAGGCCTATGCGGAAGGGGGTTTGAGGCCCGTCGGGCGGGCAACGAAACGGCGCCCTGCGGCGCCCTGCGGCGCAAAGGTTAACGGGTGAGGCGGCTTTGGGCCAGAACCCGGGCTGTCCGGATTGGCCTGAATGGCCGTGAAGGCTGGCTTTCGGCCAGATTTGTCCTTGCTCGCGCACAGGGGGATTGCTAGGCTTGTCGGCCTCGAATTCTGCCCATTTTTTCGCCATCCCGCGTTGGGCGCGACACCCCTCAGGATCAACTCCCAGATGTTCAAGAAACTGCGTGGCATGTTCTCCAATGACCTGTCCATCGACCTGGGCACGGCCAACACCCTCATCTACGTGCGTGGGCAGGGGATCGTGCTGAACGAGCCGTCGGTCGTGGCCGTGCGCCAGGACCGTGCCATCGGTGGTACCCGTTCCGTGGCTGCCGTAGGCGCCGAAGCCAAGCAGATGCTGGGCCGTACCCCGGGCCATATCACCACCATCCGCCCGATGAAGGACGGCGTCATCGCCGACTTCACCTACACCGAGGCGATGCTCAAGCACTTCATCAAGAAGGTCCACAAGTCGCGCTTCCTGCGCCCGAGCCCGCGGGTGCTGGTCTGCGTGCCGGCCGGCTCGACCCAGGTCGAGCGCCGCGCCATCAAGGAATCGGCCGAGGAGGCCGGTGCGCGTGATGTGTTCCTGATCGAAGAGCCGATGGCCGCCGCGATCGGCGCCGGCATGCCGGTCACCGAGGCGCGTGGCTCGATGGTCATCGACATCGGCGGCGGCACCACCGAAGTGGCGGTCATCTCGCTCAACGGCATCGTCTACTCGGCCTCCGTGCGCATCGGTGGCGACCGCTTCGACGAGTCGATCACCAACTACGTGCGCCGCAACCACGGCATGCTGATCGGTGAAGCCACCGCCGAACGGATCAAGGTCGAGCTGGGCTGCGCCTACCCGCAGGCGGAAGTGATCGAGATGGAAATCTCCGGCCGCAACCTCGCCGAGGGCGTGCCGAAGATGATCAAGATCAACTCCAACGAGGTGCTGGAAGCCCTGCACGAGCCGCTGTCGGGCATCGTCAGCGCGGTCAAGCTGGCGCTGGAACAGACCCCGCCGGAACTGTGTGCCGACGTCGCCGAGCGCGGCATCGTGCTGACCGGTGGTGGCGCCCTGCTGCGCGACATGGACCGCCTGATCTCCGAAGAGACCGGCCTGCACGTGCAGGTGGCCGATGACCCGCTCACCTGCGTGGCCCGCGGTGGCGGTCGTGCGCTGGAGCTGGTGGACATGCACGGCAACGAGTTCTTTGCGCCGGAGTAAGCCGTACCGGCCGTGTATCGTGGACGCGCCTCTGCGGCGTGATGCCGGTGAGCCCCGCTCACCGGGCATCGCCTCGCCGGGGCGTTCTCGCATGCTGTTCCCGCTGCGCTGTGCTGCAACGCGCTTCACCCACACTTTTCCCAGTCGACGCCTGTGCCGCCTTACGCCGGTCCTCCCGTAGCCTCCCGCCAGGGCGATGCCGCCAGTCCGCTGCGCCTGCTCGCTTACCTGGCCCTGGCCATCACCCTGATCGTGCTCGATGACCAGGCCGGCTGGCTGTCGCGCCTGCGCGCGCAGGCCAACGTGCTGGTGCAGCCGGTGTGGGCGCTGGCCGGCCTGCCGGGCCGGCTCGGTACCCAGGTCAAGGACAATGCGGCCAGCCACGGCCAGCTGGTCAGCGAGAACCGCGAGCTGCGCAACCAGCTGCTCATCGCCAACGCGCGCCTGACCCGGCTGCAGACCGCCGCGCTGGACAACGCCCAGCTGCGCGAACTGCTCAACGTGGCCGAGCGCAGTGGCCTGGATGTGCAGCTCGCGCCGATCCTGGATATCGACCTGGACCCGGTGCGCCAGCGCCTGGTGTTGGCGGCCGGCACCCGCGATGGCGTGCATGTCGGCCAGGCGGTGATCGACGCCGGCGGCCTGATGGGCCAGGTGATCGCCACCACCGGCAACAGCGCGACCGTGCTGCTGCTCACCGACCCCGACCATGCCGTGCCGGTGACCGTGGCCCGCAACGGCGTGCGGCTGATCGTCTACGGCCGCGGCGACAAGCTGGAACTGCGTGACATCCCGCTCAGTGCCGGGGTGGAAGTCGGCGATGAGATCGTCACCTCCGGGCTGGGCGGTCGTTTCCCGGCCGGCTTCCCGGTCGGCAGCATCACCGCCCTGCGTCCGGACGACACCCATGCCTTCCTGGTCGGCGAACTGAAGCCGGCCGCCCAGCTCGACCGTGGCCGCGACGTCCTGCTGCTGCGTCCGGGCGAAGCGATCCATCTTCCGCCGAACCTGCGCCGCGACGCCGCTGAAGCGGGTGGCCCGGCGGAATCGCCGCTGCAGGACGGTCTTCCGGCGGGCAGCGCGGCACCGGCTGGCGCTCCCCCCGCAGGCACCGCACCGACGAGCGTGCCGGCCAACGTGCCGCAGGCCAACCGGCCCGGCCCGGCCGCGCCGGTACCGGTGGCGGTCCCGCGTCGGGCCACGGCATCGCCCGCGCCCGCGCCTGAAACCGGCGCCACGCCGCCGGAGGAACAACGATGAGCCGCCTGCGCGATAAACCTTGGGTGCTGCCGGTCAGTCTGGTGGTAGCGCTGCTGCTCGGCCTGCTGCCGTTGCCGGCCCTGCTGCAGCCGCTGCGGCCATACTGGCTGGCGCTGGTGCTGGCCTACTGGGTGATTGAAACGCCGGACCGGGTCGGGCTGGGCATCGCCTTCGCCAGCGGCGTGATCGCCGATCTGCTGTATGGCGGCGTGCTGGGCGAGCAGGCGCTGCGGCTGGTGATCCTGACCTTCATCCTGCAGCGCTTCCGCGCGCGGATCCGCTTCTTCCCGATGTCCCAGCAGATCCTGGCGATCGGCGGGCTGCTGTTCAACGACCGCATCGTCAGCGCGGTGGTGCACATCGTGGTGGGCGAGCCGACCCTGCCGTGGTCGTACTGGTGGGCGCCGCTGCTGGGCATGGCGCTGTGGCCGCTGGTGTTCGTGCTGCTGGACGCGCTGCGCTTCGGGCGACGCGGGCGCTGACATGTACATGCGCCGCCAGGCCAAGAATCCGCATGCCGAGGCAGAACAGTTCCGGCGCCGCGCCGCGCTGGGCTTCCTCGGCGTACTGGTATGCCTGATCGGGCTGGGCGGCTGGTACTTCAAGCTGCAGGTGATGGACCACGACATCTACGCCACGCGCTCGGAGGCCAACCGGATCAAGCCGCGGCCGGTGGTGCCCGGGCGCGGGATGATCTACGACCGCAACGGTCGGCTGCTGGCCGAGAACGTGCCGGCGTTCCGCCTGGACATCACCCCGGACAAGGTCAAGGACATGGACGCCACCCTGGCCGGCCTGTCCAGGATCCTCGCGCTCAGCCCGGAAGACATCGAGACCTTCAACAAGTCGCGCAAGGCGCGCCGTAGTTTCCTGCCGGTCACGCTCAAGCTGCGTGTCACCGATGAGGAGATGGCGCGCTTTGCGGTGGACCGCTGGCGCTTCCCCGGCGTGGAGCTGGAGCCGTACCTGACCCGCCGCTATCCCTATGGCGATCTGTTCGCGCACATCATCGGCTACGTCGGCCGGGTGGATGACAAAGACCTGGAGATGCTGGGCGAGGGCAATGCCGCGCTGACCCACATCGGCAAGTCCGGGCTGGAGCGCTATTACGAGCAGCAGCTGCGCGGCAAGGTCGGTTACGAGCAGGTCGAGACCAACGTGCAGGGCCGCGCGATCCGCACCATCGGCCGGGTCGCGGCGCAGTCCGGCAGCGATCTGCGGCTGTCCATCGACGCCGATCTGCAGCGCGCGATGGTCGCCGCCTTCGGCGAGTTCGAAGGCGCAGCGGTGGCGATGGACCCGCGCACCGGCGAGGTGCTGGCGATGGTCAGCCTGCCCTCGTACGACCCCAACCTGTTCGTCAACGGCATCTCGCACGCCGATTTCAAGGCGCTCAACGACAACCCGTCGCGGCCGCAGTTCAACCGCCTGGTGCTGGGCGGCGTCGCGCCGGGCTCCACGATCAAGCCGTTGATCGGCCTGGCCGGGCTGGACAGTGGCGTGCGCCGGCCGGAGGACAAGATCCTCTCCACCGGCATGTTCTATCTGCCGGGCACCTCGCGCGGCTGGGGCGATGCCAACCGTGGCGGGCATGGCTGGACCGATCTGCGCAAGTCGATCACCCAGTCGGTCAACACGTACTACTACAAGCTCGCGCTGGATCTGGGCATCGAACGCTTTGACCACTACATGGGTTATTACGGGTTCGGTGCGCCGACCGGCATCGACCTGACCGGCGAGATCGGCGGCATCCTGCCTTCGCCGGCGGCCAAGTACAAATCGAGAAAAGAACGCTGGTATCCCGGCGACACGGTCAACGTCAGCATCGGCCAGGGCGACTGGAAGGTCACTCCGCTGCAGCTGGTGCATGGCGTGGCCGGGATCGCCGATGGCCACCTGCGCCAGCCGCACCTGGTGATGCAGCAGCGGGCCGGCTTCGACGCGGACTGGACCGCAACGCCGCCGGGTGAAAGCAAGCCGATCAGCCCCACGCCGAGCAATCTGCAGGCGGTGCGCGAGGGCATGATGGGCACCATGCAGCCGGGCGGCAGTGGCGCGCGTGCGGCTGCGGGCGCGCCGTACGTGATGGCCGGCAAGACCGGTACCGCGCAGGTGATCAGCCGCCGTGGCACGGCCGCGGTCAACCCGCGCAGCCTGCCGCTGCACCTGCGCCACCGCGCACTGTTCGTGGGCTTCGCGCCGGCCGACAACCCGGTCATCGCGGTGGCGATCGCGGTCGAGGGCGGTGGTTACGGCGGCTCGGCGGCGGCACCGATCGCACGCAAGATTTTCGATGCCTGGCTGCTCGGCAAGATGCCCGACGGCCTGGAACCGCTGGACAGCGAGCGCGGCACGACCGCGATCGGCATCACCGCCTTCGATGGTGGTGATGGCGCGGCCCGCGAGGCCGGCGATGCCGCCGTCGCTGCGCTGGAGCTGCTGCCGGTCGTGGTGGGCGTGCCGGCGCCTGCGCCTGTGCCGGAACCCGGCGCGCCCGTGCCCAGTGCCACCGCGCCCCCGACCGCACCGGAGCGGCCACGATGAAGGTCTTCCTGCGCTGGGCGGTCGATATGGCCGTCCGTTTCAGCAGCTCGCTGGACTGGGTGCTTTGCCTGGCATTGGGCGCGCTGATGCTGATCGGCCTGGCGGTGCTCAAGAGCGCCGGTGGCGACGGCTTGGTGTTCGCGCAGGGCGCGCGTTTCGCGGTCGGCCTGGCCGCGATGTGGGCGATTTCGCGGGTCTCGATCCTGCGCATCCGCTCGGCCACGCCCCTGATCTACGCGGTGTCGATGATTCCGCTGCTGGCCGTGTTCGTGCTGGGCACCGGCAAGTACGGCCGGCAGTGGCTGGATCTGAAGCTGTTCTACCTGCAGCCGGCCGAGCTGCTCAAGGTCAGCCTGCCGATGATGGTGGCCTGGTACCTGCATCGCATGCCGCTGCCGCCACGTTTCTCCACGGTGCTGACCAGTGCGGTGATCATCGGCGTGCCGACCGGACTGGTGATGCTGCAGCCGGATTTCGGCACCGGCGTGCTGATCGCCGCCAGTGGCGCGTTCGTGCTGCTGCTGGCCGGGCTGCCGTGGTGGTGGGTGGGCGTGGCGGTCGGCGGGGTCGCCGCGGCCGCGCCGGTGGCCTGGTTCTGGCTGCTGCGCCCGTACCAGAAGGACCGCATCATGATGTTCATGGACCCGGAGAGCGATGCGCTCGGTGCGGGCTGGAACATCATCCAGTCCAAGATCGCGATCGGCTCGGGCGGCTTCGATGGCAAGGGCTGGGGCCAGGGCTCGCAGTCGCACCTGAACTTCATTCCCGAACAGACCACCGACTTCGCCTTCTCCGTGCTCAGTGAAGAGTTCGGCTGGATCGGCGTGGCCATCGTGCTCGCCCTGTACCTGGTGGTGATCGGGCGCTGCCTGTGGATCGCCTCGCAATCGCGCGATACCTATTCACGGCTGCTGGCCGGCGCGACCGGGCTGGCGTTCTTCGTCTATGTGCTGGTCAACGGCGGCATGATTTCCGGTTTGTTGCCGGTGGTGGGCGTGCCGATGCCCTTGATCAGTTACGGCGGCACCTCGGCGGTATCACTGCTGGCCGGCTTCGGCCTGGTGATGGCCGTGCGTCGCCACAATCCGGTGCACGGCGGCTACGGCTGAGTGCGCGCGATGCGTACGCCGCGCACCGGCGGTACGTGTCGGCTAAGGATTGGGGTGCCCACGCGTGTTACGGTCCTGCGCTCGCGCCAGCCCGCATCGCGGGTCCGCTTTCTGTTCGCCGTGTCGCCTCCTGCTGTGCGTCGCGTCATCCACAGGAGTCGTCCGCATGGTCGAACTACTGCAGCGCGCACGCGCCGTGTTCCATTTCTTCTTCCGCACGCTGGATCTGCCGCTGCTGGGCGCCTTGTGCCTGCTGATGGTGGCCGGCCTGGCCGTGCTGCACAGCGTGGACGGGCCCGTGCATGCGCAGGCGATGCGCTACGGCGCCGGGCTTGCCGCCCTGTGGGGGCTGTCGCGGCTGCCGGTGGTGGAACTACGCGCGTGGTCGCCGTGGATCTACACCCTGTCCCTGCTGCCGCTGCTGGCGGTGTATGTGGTGGGCACCGGCAAATACGGCCAGCGCTGGTTGAACCTGGGCGTGTTCTATCTGCAGCCCTCCGAGCTGCTCAAGCTGAGCCTGCCGATGATGATGGCCTGGTACCTGCACAAGCAGCCGTTGCCGCCGCGGCCGCGTGCGGTACTCACCGCCGCGGTGCTGATCGGTGGCCCCGCCGTGCTGATCCTGCTGCAGCCCAACCTCGGCACGGCCACGCTGGTGACCGCCAGCGGGGTGTTCGCGCTGCTGTTGGCGGGCCTGCGCTGGTGGTGGATGGCCGTGGCCCTGGGCGGGCTGTCGGTCGCTGCGCCGCTGGCCTGGTTCGGGCTGCTGCGCCAGTACCAGAAGGATCGCGTGCTGACCTTCCTGTACCCGGAGAACGATCCGCTGGGCACCGGCTGGAACATCATCCAGTCCAAGATCGCGATCGGCTCGGGCGGCATGCACGGCAAAGGCTGGGGGCAGGGGACCCAGGCCACGCTGGATTTCCTGCCCGAGTACACCACCGACTTCGCCTTCTCGGTGCTGGCCGAGGAGTTCGGCTGGGTCGGCGTGGCAGTGGTGCTCAGCCTGTTCCTGTTCGTTACCGCGCGCTGCCTGTGGATCGCCAGCCAATCGCGCTGTGGCTACTCGCGCCTGTTGGTGGGTACCACCGGCCTGGTGTTTTTCGTCTATGTGCTGGTCAACGGCGGCATGATCTCCGGCCTGCTGCCGGTGGTGGGCGTGCCGATGCCGCTGATCAGCTATGGCGGCACCTCGGCGGTCTCGCTGCTGGCCAGTTTCGGGCTGGTCATGGCCGCACGACAGCACCAGCCGGTGCATGCCACATGAGCGAGGTTTGCGCAGCCGTTGCGCGGGCACCCATGGGGAAACGGTTTCAGGTGCACACGTTGTCAACGCGCGCGGGCAAAAGTGAGAAGTGGCGCACAGATATGAAGTGACTTGATCTCGATCAATGGACTTGTCGTAAACGGCCTGCACAATGGCGGCCCGCCAACAACGACGCGCTGAGCCAAGCATCGCGGAGGGGGAGTCTGGCGGGGAGTAGTTGACCTCACAGGCAGAGGGGCGAAGCGCGCGCTGGGGAGATGCGCGCCGCGCCGCTGCCGATCAGGTCCGGTTTGGCCGGTTGCGTCTGCGGGGATGGGGACGCAACCGGCGAACCTCTTGTGCCGTCCCTACCAACCTCCAAAAGTGAGACGTGCGTTGCGAGGCAGCCCTTGCTGGGCTGCCCCGGCCGCCGGGTGGCGGGCCGTGCCGCACGCCGGTACCGCCGCGATTGTGGCGCCCCGCAGCAATACATGAATGGGCGCAGGTCATGCGCCTGTCTACACACGGCCTTAACGGCAGTGGAGAAACTCGGGCAATCCGTTGAGATTCATGGTCTTAGGGGTTTTAATTCATCCATGACCTGCTAACCTGCCGCGATGATTCGACGCTCCCTGGCCTGCATGCTCACGCTCGGTTTGGTCGCTTGTGCGACCCAGCCGCAGACTCCTTCACCGACGCCGCAGGCCTCGGGTGTTCCCGTCACGCCGGACCCGGGCAGCAAGGGTCCGGCCGAAGCTGCCCCGGAGGCAGCCGGAGCCAACGCCGCCCCGGTGGATCTGACCCCGGTGCCCTTCGAGGTGGCCCGCGCCAACTTCGTGCGCGATACCGCCGCCCGTTACGGCATTCCGGCCGCGCAGATCGAGGCGACACTGGCCCAGGCGCAGATCCGTGATCCGATCATCGCCGCGATGTCGCGCCCGGCCGAGCGGGTCAAACCGTGGAACGAGTACCGGCCGATGTTCATCAGCCAGGCGCGGATCGAGGGCGGAAAGAAATTCCTCGCCCAGCACCGCGATGAGTTGATGCGCGTGCAGCAGCGCACCGGCGTCCCGGCCGAGGTGATCGTGGCGATCATCGGCGTGGAAACCAGCTACGGCGGCAATACCGGCAACTACCGCGTGCTCGATGCGCTGTACACACTGGCCTTCAAGTACCCGCGCAGCGGCGACCCGGCCAAGCTTGAACGTGAAGTGCGCCGCGAGCTGTTCTTCCGCGACGAGCTGTCGCGCCTGTTCGCGCTGACCCGCGATGAAAAGCTGGACATCACCGCGATCAAGGGCAGCTACGCCGGCGCGATGGGCATGGGCCAGTTCATGCCCTCCAGCTATCTGGACTATGCGGTGGACGGCAACGGCGATGGCCGCCGCGATCTGTTCAACAGCTACGACGACGTGTTCTCGTCGATCGCCAATTACTTCGTCAAGAAGGGCGGTTGGGTCCGGGGTGGCCCGGTGGCCGTGCCGGCCACGCTGCAGGCCGGTCGCGAGGAATTCAATCCGACCGAATGGGCGCCGACCTGGACGCTGTCGCAGCTGGCCCAGCGCGGGTACCAGCCCAGCGTGCCGGTCGCCGCGGGCCTGACCGCCACCCCGATCACCCTGGAAGGCAGCACCGGCAAGCAGTACTGGCTGGGCTTCCAGAACTACTACGCCATTACCCGCTACAACCTCTCGAAAATGTATGCGATGGCCGTGTACCAGCTGTCCCAGGCCATTGCTGGACAGGAGTTGCCGCCGGCATGAACACGATCGCACGCTCCAGATGGCTGATCCCGGGTCTGTTGATACTGGCACTGGCCGCCTGCAGCAGTGCGCCGAAGAAACCCGGTGCCAGCAGCGCCGGCAGCAGCAAGCCGTCCGCCGCGGTGGTGCAGGGCAAGGGCGGGCGTCCGGCGCATTGTCCGGAAGGCTCTCCCTACAAGGCGGCTGCTGAAGATCCCAGCACGCGCGGCGATTACCGCGCCGGCGGTCTGTACAAGCCGGGCGTGAATGACAGCACCCCCACCTACATCCCGAACGTGGCCTGCATCCCCGAGCCGGAAGTGGTCGATCTGCCGCGCTCGCCGATCGGCAACAAATCGCCGTACGTCGTGCTGGGCAAGCAGTACCAGGTGATGGACAAGACCCGCGGCTATGCCGAGAAGGGCACTGCTTCCTACTATGGCGCCAAGTTCCACGGCCGCCTGACTTCCAACCGCGAGGTGTACGACATGTACGCCTTCACCGCCGCGCACAAGACCCTGCCGCTGCCGAGCTTTGCCCGGGTGACCAACCTGGACAACGGCGAATCGGTGATCGTGCGCGTCAACGATCGCGGCCCGTTCCACGATGGGCGCGTGGTCGATCTCAGTTATGCCGCCGCCGTGCGCCTGGGCATCACCCAGCGCGGCACCGGCAACGTGGAGGTGCGTGCGCTGGCACCGGGGGATGACAACCTGATGGTCGACAAGCCCAGCCGCCGCGAGCGCCGCGAGGTCGCCGCCGCTGCGGCTGCCGCCGCCTCCGCGCCCGCCGCTGCCGTGCGCAGTGCCAGCGAGATGGATGCGCTGGTCGGCAAGCTGCCGGCCGCCACGGCGACCGCTGCCGCCAAACCGGCCGGCGAGAAGTACCGCTACCGCGTGGCCGATTCGGCCAAGCCGGGCAACGCCGACAACTTCGATCACTGGATGCGCGACAACGGTGTGCGCGTTGCCACCGGCAAGCCCGCCACCACCCAGGCTGCCAGCGTCAACAGTGCGCCGGTGGCGGTGGCCGCATTGCCCGCCGCCGCACCCGCGGCACGTCCGGCACCGGCCCCCGGTGCAACGCTTTCCCAGCAGGTGCTCGGCAGCGTGCTGCTGCAGGTCGCCAGCTTCGCCAGCCGTGACAACGCCACCCGCGCGCTCGGCCAGCTGTCCTCGGCGGGCATCGCCGGGGCCAGCATCAGCGACATCGTCCGTGGCGGGCGCACCCTGTGGCGCCTGCGCGTGCCGGCCCCCGACCATGCCAGCGCCTCGGAACTTGCCGGCCGGATTGCCGGTCTGGGCTTCGGGGCGCCGCAGATCGTGAAGGACTGAGCCTTCCACTGCCCGCGGCACGCCAGCGCGTGCCGCCGCTCCTTGGACCTACAATGCCCGTTATCCCTCATCCACCCCTTGGCGCCCTCCAGGAGCTTGCTGTCCGATGAAATTCCGCTTTGCCGCCGCTGCCATGGCCACGACCCTGTTCGTGGGCATGGTTTCCGCCCAGACCCCTGCGCCGACCCCGGCACCGGCGCCTGCTCCCGCCGCCGCCGCTCCGGCCACCGTGGCGACCCCGCCGGCCCCCAAGCCCAGCGTCTCCAAGGCCTGGATCCTGATGGACTACGCCACCGGGCAGGTCCTGGCCGGTGAAAACGTGCACGAACAACTGGCCCCGGCCAGCATCACCAAGGTGATGACGTCGTACGTCGTGGCCGCCGAGGTCAAGAACGGCAAGGTCCGCACCGACGACCAGGTGATGATGAGCGAGCGCGCCTGGCGCGAGGGCGGCGCCGGCACCGACGGCAGCTACAGCGGCTTCCCGGTCAACCAGACCGCACGCCTGGAAGACATGGAAAAGGGCATGGCGATCCAGTCCGGCAACGATGCCGCGATCGCCCTGGCCGAACACGTGGCCGGCAGCGAAGAGGCCTTCGCCTCGCTGATGAACAGCTACGCCGCCAAGATCGGCATGAAGGATTCCCACTTCGTCAACGCCCATGGCCTGAGCGCCCCGGGCCACCACACCACCGCTTACGACCTGGCCCTGCTGGGCCGCGCGATGGTGCGTGACTATCCGGAAACCTACGCCTACAACAAGGTGAAGGAATTCACCGTCGGCAACATCACCCAGCCCAACCGCAACCTGCTGCTGTGGCGCGACCAGAGCGTGGACGGCATCAAGACCGGCCATACCTCCGAAGCCGGCTACTGCCTGATGAGCTCGGCCCAGCGCGGTGACCAGCGCCTGGTCGCCGTGGTGCTCGGTGGCGGCTCGGAAAAGCAGCGCGCCGATGACAGCCTGGCGCTGCTCAACTGGGGCTTCCGCTTCTTCGAAACCCACCGCATGTACGAGCCGGGCAAGGTCGTGGCCGAGCACAAGGTGTGGAAGGGCAAGACCGACAAGCTGCAGCTGGGCGTGGCCCAGCCGATGCTGGTCAGCGTCCCGCGCGGCCGCTACAACGATCTCAAGCCGAGCATCGACGTGCCCAAGACCCTCGAAGCGCCGTTCACCGCCGGCCAGCAGGTCGGCACCCTGAAGGTGATGCTGGACAACCAGGTCGTCGCCCAGGCCCCGCTGGTGGCCGTGGCCGCCGTGGAAGAAGCCGGCTTCTTCAAGCGCCTGTGGGACAGCTTCTGGATGTGGTGGGAATCGGAGTAATCCGGTTCCACCGCACTGAAAAAAGACCGGCGAAAGCCGGTCTTTTTTTGGGTGGGCGATGGGCCGACCAACGGTCGGCAGCTACCAGGTGAACCGGTGCGGATCCGGGTAGTGCCGGCCGCTGGCCGGCTCCTCGCATACCGGGCTGGGGTCACGGTGTGCCGACCAACGGTCGGCAGCTACCCGCTTCACCATCAGTCGCTCGCTTACAGCGACCGGCTGATCGTGAAGCTGCCGAACACCGGCGCCTCACGCTGCCCATCGAACTCGCGCGTGCTGTGGTAACGGGCCAGCGCGAACTTCCAGCGACCGCGCATCACCGCCAGCCCGTAACCGGCCGTCCCCACCACGTGGCGCTTGTCCACGCTGTGGCTGTTGCGGAAGGTATTGCCGTCCAGCGTGATATCGCGGATCACCCACGCCGCATCCGTGGTGGCGAACAGATGCCACGACCAGCCGCTCGGCTTGCCGCCGCGCGTCGGCGCAGTGTTCTCACCGGCCGGGCGCAGCGGCGTGCTGCCGAAATCATCCGGCAACTTCCAACCAAAGCGCACCTCGCCACCGGCATTGAGGTGCGTGGCCAGATTGCCTACCGCGCCACCGTAGTGGCTGATCGCATCCCAGCCCCAGCCGCCCAGGTTCTCACTGGCGTCGGCCGGCCACCGGCGCATCCGCTCGTGCGTGAGCATGATCACCGGCTCGTTGTGCAGCTGGTTGTCCCAACCCTGGAACTTCTCATCGCCCAGCAGCTCGTGCACCGCGTTCTGGACTTCCTCGCCCTGGGCCCACGGCCCCACCACGCCCAACGCCAGCTGCGTGGTCTGCAACCGGTCGCCGCGACGCGCGTTGTAACCGAAGCTGCCGATCAGCACGCCCGCATACGGCCGGTCGTCCTCGATCAGGTCCTTCCGGGTGAAATCGGTGGGGGTGAAGATGCCCTGGGCCAGGCTGAAGATCATGTTCTGCTGTTCGTACTCGCCCGGATGCAGCCGCTCCAGGTGGCTGTTGACCCAGCGCGCCAGGCGCGGCAGGCACGGGTCATCGGTGTAATCGACCAGGTTCGGCGAGACGAAGGTGATCTGGGCGCCGTTGGTATAGCCCTGGTCCTGGTCCTTGCCACCGAAGAGGTCGTTGTCGACGCGGAAATTGACCTGCGGCGGGTGCTCGCGCATCGCATCGGGCCCGCATTGAGTGGCGGCGTGGGCGGCAGGCGCGGCCAGGGCCAGGACACCGGCGAGTGCGGCCGGCAGCGCAAAGGGCTTCAGAGACATGGGATACCAGGCGGGGATTTATTCTTTCTTAAGCCGGTACAGCGTAATCAGAGCGTGATGTCGTGAACAGCACTGCGCACGCACTGCTGCGTATCAGTGGCGATACAGGCGTTTTCACGGGCCGTTCGGCGCCGCTGTGCGCACGATCAAGCAGCGCTTGGGTTCGGGCGCAGGCATCCCCATAATCCCGGTCATGGAGATCAAGTCTGACAACCCCGACCACGGCTTCCAGTTTCCCGGCCAGTTCGAACTCAGCGCCATGGGCGCAGCCGGCAAGGACCTGGAACGCGAACTGCCGCGCCTGCTCGAGCTGGCCGGCGTGGATGTGCTGAGCGAGCGCATCAGCTGGAAACACTCGTCCAACGGCAAGTATGTGTCGGTGCGGCTGGTGTTCAAGGCGGATAACCGCGACCAGTACGACGCCGCCCACAACGCCCTGCGCGACCACCCGGAAGTGAAGTGGACGCTGTAACCAGCTGCGCCACCGCTGCGGCCCCGGGTGACCGGGCGCCGCAACCGGCCATTGTGCGCGACCTCGGCCGCCAGCCCTATGCCCCGGTCTGGCACGCGATGCAGCGCTTCACCGATGCCCGCACCGAGGACACCCCCGACGAGCTGTGGGTGGTCGAGCACGACCAGGTGTTCACCCTGGGCCAGGCCGGCAAGGACGAGCACGTGCTCGCCCCCGGCGATATTCCCGTTCTGCATGTCGACCGCGGCGGCCAGGTGACCTACCACGGCCCCGGCCAGCTGGTGATCTACCCGCTGCTGCAGCTGCGTCGGCTGGGGATCGGCGTGCGCGACTACGTCTGCCGCATCGAGCAGGCCATCATCGACACCCTCGGCGACTGGAACATCGGCGCCGAGCGGCTGGAGGGCGCGCCCGGGGTCTACGTGGGCGGGGCGAAGGTCGCCGCCCTGGGCATCCGCGTCCGCCGTGGCTGCACCTTCCATGGCCTGTCCTTCAATGTGGCCATGGACCTGGAACCGTTCCGCCGGATCAACCCCTGTGGCTATCAAGGGCTGCAGGTGACCTCGGTGGTAGACTTGGGGGGACCGTCCGGCATGGCGGCCGTCACGCCGGTGCTGCTGGGCCATCTGGCCCGCCAGTTCGGCCTGGCCCTCGAGCCGGCCGCTGAATTACCCGATTTGACTGACGCGGCGTGAACGCCGCCGACCAAGGCCATGACTGAAACCACCGCTCGCCTCATTCCCCTGCAGGTTGTGCAGGGCGACACGCCGTCCGCCGCCCCGTTGCAGACGGGCGTCAAACAGATCGGCGGTGACAAGATCGGCCGCTCGCCGGTGCAGTTCGCCGACGTGCCGGTGCTGCGCAAGCCGTCGTGGATCCGCGTGCGGATTCCCTCCGGCAATGCCGTGCAGAACCTCAAGGCCAAGCTGCGCGAAAACCGCCTGGTCACGGTCTGCGAGGAAGCCAGCTGCCCCAACATCCACGAGTGCTTCAGCCACGGCACCGCGACCTTCATGATCCTCGGCGAGGTCTGCACCCGCCGCTGCTCGTTCTGCGACGTCGCCCACGGCCGGCCCAAGCCGCCGGATGCCAACGAGCCGGCCAGCCTGTCCCAGACGGTGGCGGACATGGGCCTGAAGTATGTCGTGGTGACCAGCGTGGACCGCGATGACCTGCGCGACGGCGGTGCCCAGCACTTCGCCGACTGCATCGGTGCCATCCGCGCCAGGTCGCCCAACACCAAGATCGAAGTGCTGACCCCGGATTTCCGTGGCAAGGGCCGCATGGAGCGCGCGCTGGAGATCCTGGCGACCAACCCGCCGGATGTGTTCAACCACAACATCGAAACCGTGCCGGACCTGTACCGCAATGTGCGCCCGGGCGCGGACTACCAGTGGTCGCTGACCCTGCTCAAGAAGTTCAAGGCCCAGCACCCGGAAATCGCCACCAAGTCCGGCATCATGCTCGGCCTCGGCGAGACCCTGGAGCAGGTCCAGGCCACGCTGCGCGACCTGCGCGAGCACGATGTGGACATGATCACGATCGGCCAGTACCTGCAGCCGACCGCGCATCACCACCCGGTGCTGCGTTACTGGACCCCCGAGGAGTACAAGGCGCTGGAGGAGTACGGCAATGCGCTGGGCTTCAGCCACGTCGCCTCCGGTCCGATGGTGCGCTCGTCCTACCATGCCGACCGCCAGGCGGCCGACGCCGGCGTCGCCGGTTGATCCAGCGGGCCCTTCGGGGCCCGTTCTGCCAATCCACTCCGTCTTTCCCCGGCCGCGGCCCTGAACCGCGGATGGCCGCAGGCCTGTGCCTGCCTGCCGATCCCGCCGGTATTCACAAATTTCTCCAACGGCCTCGGTAGGCTGAAGGCCCCGGTGACAAACGCGGCAACTTTCGGCACTGTCGTGGTGTCTGTAATGCACGCAGTCTCTCCCTTGGCAAGGTGCCACGAGCTAGTCCATGAAATTCAAAGCCCCCGCATTCCTGATGGCCCTGGCGCTCACCGCGCCGATGGCACTGGCCGCCTACGCCGATTCGCCCGCGCTGCCTTCGGCGGCAACACCCGACCAGGTGACCACCTCCAAGCTGGTCTACGGGCTGCTGTCGGACAGCCGATACGCCTACCGGCCGCGCGCACTGGATGCCGCGACCTCCAAGGACGTCTTCAAGCGCTATCTGGAATCGCTCGATAGCAGCAAGCAGTTCTTCACCCAGGCCGACATCACCCGCTTCGCCCCGTTCGAGGCCAACATCGCCACCGCCATCCGCGGCGGCGAGCTGGAGCCGGCGTTCCAGGTGTTCGCGGTCTACAAGCAGCGCGTGGGCGAGCGCGTCGGCTATGCGCGCAAGCTGCTCAAGACCGATTTCGATTTCAGCACCGATGAAAAGTTCGAGTACGACCGCAAGGACGTGCCGTGGGCCGCGAGCAGCGCCGAACTGGACGATCTGTGGCGCAAGTCGGTCAAGAACGATTGGCTGCGCCTGAAGCTGGCCGGCAAGCAGCCGGCCGAGATCCGCAAGACGCTGGACAAGCGCTACGCGACGCTGGAAAAGTCGGTCAATGAGTTGAAGGGCGAGGACGTGTTCCAGTTCTTCCTCAACGCCTACACCAGCGCCGTGGACCCGCACACGGATTACTTCACCCCGCGCACCGCCGAGAACTTCAACCAGGCGATGTCGCTGTCGCTGGAAGGCATCGGCGCGCAGCTGCAGCGCCAGGACGACATGGTGGTGATCCGCGAGGTCATCGCCGGCGGTCCGGCCGCGGTCAATGGCACGCTCAAGCCGGGCGACCGCATCGTCGGCGTCGGCCAGGGCAAGTCCGGTCCGCTGGAAGACGTGATCGGCTGGCGCATCGATGACGTGGTGGCCAAGATCCGTGGCAAGAGCGATACCCAGGTCCGCCTGGAATTCATCCCGGCCGAAGAAGGCGTGGACGGCAAGCACCACACCCTGGTGCTGACCCGCCAGAAGGTGCGCCTGGCCGAACAGGCCGCCAAGGGCGAGACCCTGACCATTCCGGCCAAGGATGGAGAGCCCGAGCGCAAGGTGGGCGTGATCAAGCTGCCCACCTTCTACCAGGACTTCGAAGGCCGCCGCCGCAATGCCGCGGACTACGCGTCGGCGACGCGCGACGTGGCCAAGCTGCTGGCCGGCTTCAAGGCCGACAAGCTCGACGGCGTGGTGCTGGACCTGCGCAACAACGGCGGTGGCTCGCTGGATGAAGCGATCGAACTGACCGGTCTGTTCATCGAACAGGGCCCGGTGGTCCAGGTGCGCGAGTCCGGTGGCCGCGTCACCGTCAACAGCGACCGCAGCGAAGTGGTCGCGTGGGATGGCCCGCTGGCCGTGCTGATCAACCGCGGTTCGGCCTCGGCCTCGGAGATCTTCGCCGGCGCCATCCAGGATTACGGCCGTGGCCTGGTGATCGGTGAGACCACCTTCGGCAAGGGCACCGTGCAGAACATCGTCGATCTGGACCGGTGGCCGAGTGGCGAGACCCAGCGCTTCGGCCAGGTCAAGCTGACCATCGCCCAGTTCTTCCGCGTCAGCGGCAGCAGCACCCAGCACAAGGGCGTGGTGCCCGATCTGGCCTTCCCGGCCAGCGTGGACGCCAGCGAGTACGGCGAAAGCACCTACGACAACGCGCTGCCGTGGACCCGCATCGCCGCGGTGCCGCACACCCAGTACGGCAACTTCGGCCCGCTGCTGCCCAAGCTGGAAAGCCGCCACGACACGCGTATCGCCGCCGACAAGGAGTTCCAGTGGTGGAACGAGGATGTCGAGCAGTTCCGGGCGGAGAAGGCCAAGAAGTACATCTCGCTCAACGAGGCCGAGCGCCGCGCCGAGCGCGAGAAGCAGGACAAGCAGCGCACCGATCGCCAGGCGATCCGCAAGCAGCTGGGCCTGGATCTGGACCCGCTGGCCGACGACAGCAATGACGACGGCCTGACCGGCAACGAACGCGACATCGTCAAGGATGCCGCCCGCGAGAAGGCCGCCGAAAAGCGCCCGGATCCGCTGCTGCGCGAGTCGGCGGCGATCCTGGCCGATGCGGTGAACCTGCTCGAGGCCGACCGCCCGCTGTCGGCCCAGGTCCTGCCACAGTCGACTGCCGCGGGCCGCTGGGCGGACTGACCACCGGCCGCCACCAGCTGAACAGGTGACAACTCCACAGGCCGCCCTTCGGGGCGGCCTGTGCGTATCCACCTCCTGCCAACGCGCACGGGTCTATCCTTGGAGGCTGGATTTCCGCAGGAGCGGCCATGCGCTTTCGTCGTGTACGTTCGATCCCGCTGCTGGCGGTGTTCGCCGCCTTGACCGCCTGTGGCGGCCGCGCCGCCGACAGCACCCTGATCCGTGAGTCGTTCGACTCCGGCGATACCTATTCGCGCACGGTGCCCGGCCCGCCTGCCCAGGCCTGCGAGGCCGCCCGCCGCACCCTGCTCAGCCAGGGCTATGCGATCGCCCGCGCCGGCGATGACGCCGTGGAGGGCAACAAGAACTTCCAGCCCAGGGATGAAGAGCACGAGCAGCTGGTGCTGCGTATTTCGTGCGCGCCGCGCGGTGACCAGGCGCTGGTGTTCGTCAGCGCGGTGCAGGACCGCTACGCGTTGAAGAAGAGCCCGACCTCGGCCAGCGTCGGCGTCGGTGCGCTGGGCTCGGTCTCGCTGCCGTTCGGCAGCAATGACGACTCGCTGGTGAAAGTGGCCAGCAGCACCGTGCAGGACGCCACCTTCTATCGCCGCTTCTTCGAGCGCCTGCAGCAGTACCTGCCGGCAGCGGCCGTGCCCGAGCCCAGCCCGGCTGCCGCGCCGGCGACCGCCCCCGCTGCGGCGGTGGAGCCGACGCCAGCCACGGTGGTGAGCGATACCCCGGCCTCCCTGCGCTGAGCGGGCGGGGGTGCGGCGCGCCATGGCAGCAGGATCGCGGCGCTGGCACCGCTGTGCGCTCGCGGTGCTGCTGGGGCTGATCCCGGCAGCCAGTGCGTGGAGCGCGGCGTCGTGTGCGCAGGGCGTGCTGGAAGCGCTGGGCTGGCAGTTCAGTGAGGCGGACGTCGCTGCACCGGTGGTCCATGCCGGACCGGTCTGCGAGCGCGCCGACCTGCGCCAGGCGCAGGCCGCAGGTGACCTGCGCGTACGGCTGCCGCGGCAGTGGTCGGCGCAGCAGCGCCAGGCCTGGCTGCCGACCCTGTTCGATGACCCGGGCACGGTCTGTGCGTATGCATTCAAGCTGGGCGCGGCCACGCGCCGGGCCACCACCGCCCTGCAGAACAACGACGGCTTCCGCTTCTCGGCCTTGCAGCTGGGCTGGATCGGTTTCGGTGCAGGCGGCGCGCAGGCCAAGGGCTGGGAGCGCTTCCGCAGCTTCGGTCGCGGCTATCAGCCGGCCGAGGCCAACAGCGCGGCACTGCAGACCTTCTACGAGGGCCGCGTACGGGCCGAATGCGGGGTCGGCCGCCAGGTCGCGCAGTTGGCGACCCAGCGCGAGCTGTACGGCGATGCCGCGTTCGATCGCGAGTTCTCGGCCGATGAGCTCTCCATCGGCACCTTCCTGACCCTGCACGAGACCGACAGCATCCTGCTGGGCCGGCACGCCGGTGAGTTCCTGGCCGATGGCAAGGCGAAGCAGACCGCCCTGCGCGGGCGGCAGGCCTTCGTCGGCACGCCCGGTTTCATCGAGCACGTGTTCGAGCGGAAGTACCTGGACGACATCAACAACCAGGCCGAGAACTTCGTAGTGGTCGATGTCAGCGATGCCGCGGCGCGCGCGCTGCGCGAGCACGACGGCTTTGCCTACTACGACCAGATCAACCGGCGCATCTGGTCACTGGCCCAGCGCATGCCGGGCCCGGGGCCGCGCCGCTTCGAGCGGCTGCTGATCGAGCGGGATCCGATCTGGCGGCGCGAGGTGCCGGCCGAACAGCAACCGCTGCTGAAGGAACTGGATGCGTTGCTGGACGATCCGTTCTACCAGGGGTTCCTGATTTACGTGCATCCTCGCGGTATACGTCCTATCGGATATCACATCGCGCGCCTGCTCGATCGCAATCCGCGCACGCCGTTCGCGATCGAGCTGGGGCTGCACAATCTGCACACCACGTTGTACCGGCGCTGGATCCAGGCGCAGCTGCGGCAATGCGCGGCAGCGCCGGTACCTCCTGTTACACAACCGCATTCGCAAGCTGAGCAAAGGTGAGTCATGGATATTGCAATGATTGGGCTGGGCCGCATGGGCGCCAACATGGCCGAGCGCCTGCATCACGGCGGACACCACGTGATCGGTGTCGATCCCGGTGAGGCCGCGCGTACCGCGGCCGCCGAGCGCGGTTTCGAGGTCAGTGCCTCGATCGCCGAGACGCTTGCGGCGCTGCCGGTGCCGCGCGTGGTGTGGCTGATGGTGCCGGCCGGCGTGGTTGACCAGACCCTGGCGTCGCTCTCGCCGCATCTGTCCGAAGGCGACGTGGTGATCGACGGCGGCAACTCGTATTACAAGGATTCCATGCGCCGCAGCGAGCAGCTGCAGGGCGAGGACGTGACCTACATCGACTGCGGCACCAGTGGAGGGGTGTGGGGCCTGCAGGAGGGCTACAGCCTGATGATCGGCGGCGACAAGGCCGCGGTCGAGCGGATCGGGGCGATCTTCCGCACGCTGGCACCGGCCGAGGACCGTGGCTGGGCGCACGTCGGCCCGAGCGGGGCAGGGCACTTCTGCAAGATGGTCCACAACGGCATCGAGTACGGAATGATGCAGGCCTACGCCGAAGGCTTCGCGCTGATGCAGCACAAGACCGGGTTCAATCTCGATCTGGCGCAGGTGGCCAAGGCCTGGCAGCACGGCAGCGTGGTGCGCTCGTGGCTGCTCGACCTCAGTGCCGATGCCCTGGGCCGCAACCCGCAGCTGGAGGGCATCGCGCCGTATGTCGAAGACTCCGGCGAGGGCCGCTGGACCGTGGCCGAGGCGATCGATCTGGACGTGCCGGCGCCGGTGATCACGCTGTCCCTGCTCGAACGCCTGCGCTCGCGCGAGAAGAATTCCTTCAGCGACCGCCTGCTGGCGGCGATGCGTAATGAGTTCGGTGGTCACGCGATCAAGACCACGTAAGCCGGACCAATGCGGGCCGGCGAAGGTGATCGTCCGGCCCGTGGCCGCCAGCGCTGGATCCCCCGGCCAGAGTAAGTGAGCCAGGGCGTTGCCTCAGAGCGTTATCCGTCGCCCGCTGCGCGCACTTTCCGCACCGGCCTCCAGCAGGCGCATCAGCTGCAGCGCCTGCTCGGTGCTGACCGGTGCCTCTGCCACGCCCAGCATCGCATCGCGGAACTGCGCATAGAACGCACGGTAATCACCGGGCACGTTGTCCACGGTGCTGCGCTGGGTGTGACCATCGGCGTCGACCCGCACCAGATGCCCGTGCTGCGGGTCCAGGCCCCAGCCCGGCGCACCCGGTGCGATACCGCGGCGCAGCTGGTCTTCCTGCACGTCCAGCCCGTCTTTCAGATAGCTGCCGGCATCGCCATGCACGATGAAGCGCGGGCCGGAGGCGGCCACCAGCGAGCCGGCGTGCAGGATCGCGCGGTGCCGCGGGTAGTGCAGCACCGCGTGGAAATAGTCGTTGCCCAGCGCGTGCTCACGCTGCGCCATCAGGTCCACGCTGATCGCGCCGGGCCAGCCGAACAACTGCAGCATCTGATCCAGCAGATGGGGGCCCAGATCCATCCACAGGCCGCTGCCGGGCGCATCGCTTTCGCGCCAGCGCTCGCGCACCTGCGGGCGGAAGCGGTCGAAGTGGGAATGGCATTCGGCGACGCGACCGATCCGGCCCTCGTCGATCACCTGCTTGAGGGTGAGGAAGTCGGCGTCATGGCGGCGGTTCTGGAAGACGGTGACCACGCGTTCGGCCGCCTGCGCCGCCCGCACCACCGATTCGGCCTCCGCAACGGACAGCGCGAACGGCTTGTCGACCAGTACATGCTTGCCCGCCGCGAGTGCAGCGCGCGCCAGAGGGGCATGCGCATCGTTCGGCGTGGCGATCACCACCGCATCCACCGCCGGGTCGTCGAACAGCTGCTGCGGGTCCGCGCAGATGCGCACATCGGTGAAGCTGCGCAGCAACCGGTCGCGCTGCGAGCTGACGATGCTGTGCAACGCCAGGCCCGGCGTGTGCAGGATCAACGGCGCATGGAAGACGCTGCCGGCCAAGCCATAACCGATCAATCCCACCTGCAGTACGGCGGCCATGGTGCGCTCCAACATAACGGGGCAGGACAGCGTAACGGCTGGGCGTGCGCGGCGGAAATCTGAACGGTTCGGCAGGAAGCTGAGTGGTTCACGGCAGCGTTATGCGGCGCCCACGTCCCGTCCACGGCCCGGCACGGACACTGGCTGCACATCCGCAAAGGAATTCGAACATGACCAACACGACCCGTAATCTGCTTGCTGCTTCGCTGGCCCTGGGCATGGTGCTGGGCACCTCTTCCGCCATGGCCAAGGATCCGCCGAAGACCACCGATCATGCCGCGATGACCCACGCCGATACCCACGATTCGGCTGAGCCGGTCACCGACAGCTGGATCACCACCAAGGTCAAGACCGACCTGCTGACCAGCAAGAACGTCCCGGGTACCGAAGTGAAGGTGGAGACCGTCAATGGCGTGGTCACCCTCACCGGCACCGTTGCCAGCCAGGCCGAGCATGACAAGGCCGTCCGTGTAACCCAGCAGATCAAGGGCGTCAAGCGTGTCGACGCCGCTGGCCTGAAGGTCGCCGCGACCGCCGCCAAGCGCTGAGTCCTGCTGCACCGTTGAACAGAGCGCGCCTTCGGGCGCGCTTTTTTGTGCGCGCTTGCCGGGCCCGCGCGCTGTTCAGTCAGGTGAGCGAGCGCGTATTCACAAAGGGGTGGAGTATATTCAGCGCTTCGCCATCGCCGTGCGGTGCGCATGCCGGCTGTACGCGCATGGGCAGGACCGGGTGTGGCACCGAGCTGAAGAGGGACTATGGCGCTGGTGTTCAGTGATCAAATCTGGGACCGCTGGCGATTGCCGGCACTGGCCCTGGCGGCGGTAGCCATCATCGTGGTGCCGTGGCTCACCCTGCGCAAGCTGGCCGATGACAACATCGATGCGATGAACTGGGTCACCCACACCCAGGATGTCGGCGTGGCTGTATACCAATTGCAGGCCGACGTGCGCGATGTCGAATCGGCCGCGTTGACCATGTCCAAGGGCATCGATGCGCCTGGCCTGCGCGAACGCCTGGCCCAGGCCGACGATATCCCCGGGCGGCTGGCCCGGCTGGCCGAGCTGACCCGTGACAATCCGGATCAGCTGATCCGCATCGGTCGCATCCAGTCCATGCTCGAACGCCGCATGGAGCTGGCCAAGCAGCTGGCCCGCTCGGCGCCCGATGCCGACCAGCGGCAGCTGGTGGCCGACCTGACCACCCGCTATCCGATCCGCAACCTGGTCGAAGAACTGCAGGCCACCGAAGAGCAGCTGCTCGCCAAGCGCTCGGCGCTGTTCGCGGCCCAGCAGCGCCAGGGCGAGTTCATTTCCTGGTCGGCGCTGGTGGTGCAGCTGCTGCTGCTCGGCCTGGTGCTGTGGCTGCTGCAACGCCAGATCCGCCATCGTCTCAGCGCCGAACGCGCCTCGCTGCGCGCGGCCGGACGTGCCGCGTCGGTGCTGCACACGGTGCGCGAGCCGATCGTGCTGCTGGACCGCAGCCTGCGCGTGCAGATGCACAATCCCGCGTTCGCCGAACTGTACGGGCTGGACGAGGAAACCTCGGCCGAAGGGCTGCCGCTGGACAGCATCGGCGACGGGGCTTGGGCCGATGCGGTGGTCCGCCAGCGCCTGACCGACGTGCTGCTGCGCGGCCGCGAGCTGTGGGATTACGAACACGAACAGCGCACCGCCGATGACGTGGTGCGGATCATGCTGATCAACGCGCGGCGCATGCCGCTGCCGGACAAGGATGATGAAGTGGTGCTGATGACGGTCAGCGATGTCACCGTGCAGCGCGCCGTACAGCTGCGGGTGGAGGAACTGAACCGCCAGCTGGAAGGCAAGGTCGAGCAGGTCTCGGAGGTGAATCGCGAACTGGAAGCCTTCAGTTACTCGGTCTCGCACGATCTGCGCGCGCCGTTGCGCCACGTGGCCGGCTTCTCCGACAAGCTCACCCGCCACCTGGGCGACGAGGCCGACGAGAAGTCCCTGCATTACCTGGGCGTGATTTCCAATTCCGCCCGGCGCATGGCCGCGCTGATCGACGATCTGCTGGTCTATTCGCGCCTGGGCCGGGCGGCGATGCGGCTGCAGGCGGTGGACATGCAGTCGCTGGTCGCCGATACCCGCGCCATGCTCGATGCCAACCAGCAGAGCGAGGCCGAGAGCAGCGGCGTGCCGCACCATGTCGACTGGAAGATCGCGCCGCTGCCGATCATCGTTTCCGATGAAAACATGATGCGCCAGGTCTGGCTGAATCTGCTCGGCAACGCGATCAAGTATTCTTCCAACCGCGAGCCGGCCCGGATCGAGGTCGACTACAAGCTGCAGCCTGACGGCAGCCACCTGTTCACGGTGCGCGACAACGGCGCCGGGTTCGACATGGCCTATGCCGGCAAGCTGTTCGGGGTGTTCCAGCGGCTGCACAAGGCCAGCGACTACCCGGGCACGGGCATCGGCCTGGCCAGTGTCCGCCGGGTGCTGACCCGCCACGGCGGTCGCATCTGGGCCGAATCGGCGGTCGATCAAGGCGCCACGTTCCACTTCGTTCTTCCACCCGCGCTCGACGCAATCAACAAGGGCTCCGCCGCATGACCGCTCTCCGTACCATCCTCCTTGCCGAGGACAGCCCCGCCGACGCCGAGATGGCCATCGACGCCCTGAAGGAGGCCCGCCTGGCCAACCCGATCGTGCACGTCGAAGACGGCGTGGAAGCGATGGACTACCTGCTGCGCCGTGGCGCCTTCGCCAACCGCGACGAAGGCCTGCCGGCGGTGCTGCTGCTGGACATCAAGATGCCGCGCATGGACGGCCTGGAAGTGCTCAAGGAAATCCGCAACACCGAGGAGCTCAAGCGGCTGCCGGTGGTGATCCTGTCCTCCTCGCGCGAAGAAAGCGATCTGGCGCGCAGCTGGGACATGGGCGTGAACGCGTACGTGGTCAAGCCGGTGGACGTGGACCAGTTCTTCGGCGCCGTGCAGACCCTGGGCAAGTTCTGGGGCCTGATCAACCAGGCACCGGAGATCGAGTAAGCCCATGCCGCTGACCGGCCCTGCGTTGGGTGCCCTGCGGATCCTGCTGATCGAGGATTCGCCGGAAGACGCCGAACTGATGTGCGAACAGATGCTCGACGCTGGCCTGGAAGCCAGCTTCGAGCGGGTGGAGAGCGCGCAGGAACTGCGTGAGGCGCTCGAGCGCGCCGCGCCGGACATCGTGCTCTCCGACCTGAGCATGCCCGGCTTCTCCGGCAACGAGGCGCTGCAGATCGTGCGCGCTGCCTTGCCCGAGGTGCCCTTCATCTTCGTGTCCGGCACGATGGGTGAGGAAAACGCCGTGGCGGCCCTGCACCAGGGCGCCAACGACTACATCATCAAACACCAGCCGGCGCGCCTGCCCTCGGCGGTGGCCCGTGCGGTGCGCGAAGCGCGCAGCGCGATCGACCGCCAGCGCGTGGAAGCCGAGCTGATGCGTGCCCAGCGGCTGGAAAGCCTGTCGCTGCTGGCGGCCGGGCTCAGCCACGACCTGCGCAACATCCTGCAGCCGCTGCTGATCATGCCCGACCTGATGAAGGCGCGGACCGAAGACCCGCAGCTGCACCACCTGGCCGACATCATCGCCGAGTGCGGCCGGCGTGGTCATGAGATGGCCGAGTCGATGCTGTCCTTCGTGCGCGGGTCGCGCAAGCCCAGCGAACACATCTGCCTGGTCCACCTGTTCGAAGGCGTGGAGCTGCTCCTGCGCAGCAACCTGCCGGCCAAGGTCACCCTGCACCTGGAGGTGGCCGACGGCCTGGCGGTGGATGCCAACTACACCGAGCTGCAGCAGGTACTGCTCAACCTGTCCCTGAATGCCATCCAGGCCATGCCCAATGGCGGCCGTCTGACCCTGCGTGCCGCCCCTGCGGCCGATACCCATGGCGACGACTGGCTGCGCATCTCGGTGACCGACGAGGGCATCGGCATGGATGCGGACACGCTGTCGCACCTGTTCAATCCCTTCTTCACCACCAAGGCGACCGGCACCGGCCTGGGCCTGATCTCGTGCAAGCGCATCATCGAGGGCGCGCACGGCAGCATCCACGTCGACAGCCAGCCCGGTGTGGGCACGCGCTTCGATCTGCTGCTGCCGATGCGCGAGATCACCGACACCGCCGACGCCGTGGATGGGCCGATCGCCGCTGGTGCCGGCCAGTCGATCCTGGTCGTGGATGGTGAGGCGACGCGCCTGTCGCTGCTGGGCAACGCGCTCTCCAGCCAGGGTTACCACCTGCAGCTGGCCTCCGATGGCGCGGCCGCGCTGCGCTGGATGCAGCAGGAAAGCATGCCCGCGCTGGTGATCGCCGATGCCGGTTCCAAGCTGCTCTCGGCCAGCCACCTGCTGGGCGAGATGGCCACGCTGGGCTATCGCGGTCCGGCGCTGGTGCTGGAAGAAGCCGATGTCACCGTGCCGCTGGCGGTGTTCCCGCCCGGCATCAACGTGCACGTACTGCGCAAGCCGCTGGAAATGCAGCAGGTATTCCGTTCGGTGGCCGAGGCGCTGGAAACCGCCTGATCAGCCTTCCCACGGAAAGCGTGGGAGGCTGGCCACGGCCTGTTCGAGTTTGTACGACCAGTTGCCGTGGATCTCGGCATACAGCGGGCTGTCGCCGGCCAGGCGCATGCGCTGGGTGATGCGCAGTTCATCCTTGCGGATCAGCACCAGATCCACCGGCAAGCCCACCGAGAGATTGGACCGGATCGTGGAGTCCAGCGAGACGATGGCGGTGCGCGCGGCATCTTCCAGGCGGGTCTGAGGGCGCAGGATCCTGTCCAAAATCGGCTTGCCGTACTTGGATTCGCCGATCTGCAGGAACGGGGTTTCCGGCGAGGCCGCGATGGCATTGCCGAGCGGATAGATCATGTACAGCCCGGGGTGCTCGCCGCCGATCTGGCCACCGAGGATCAGCGTCGCCTGGGTCACGATGCCGTCCTGGCCCGCCTCATGCGTGCTGGATTTGACCTGGCTGTCGAGCAGGACCCGGCCCACGTACTCGGCCACTTCGAACAGATGCCGGTAGGCGCGCAGGTTTTGCGGCCGCTGCTCTTCCACGTCACGGCGCAGCCGCGAGATCAGCAGCTGGGTGGTCGCCAGGTTGCCGGCGGCCATGATCACGAAGGCCGCCTCCCCGGGGAACTCGAACTCGTGCAGCTTGCGGTGCACGCGCACGTCGTCCAGCGACGCGTTGGTACGGGTATCGGCGGCGAAGACCAGGCCTTCGTCCACCTCGATGCCGACGCAATAGGTCATGTCGGTGTCCTATGATGTGCACCCCGATTCTATGCGCTGGCCCTGTTGGCCCGGTGTGGAATCGCCCCACGTACGCTGAATACCATGACCACTGCGCTCCTGAGCCTGGGCAGCAACCTGCAGCCGCAACAGCACCTTCACGCCGCGGTGGAGGCCCTGCGCGCGCGCTTCGGCACGATCGCGGTCTCGCCGGCCTACCGCACCGCCGCGGTGGGCTTCGATGGCCCGGATTTCCTCAACAATGCGGTGGCGATCGAGACCGACCTGCCATTGCAGACGCTGGATGATTGGCTGCATGCGCTGGAAGACGCCCACGGGCGCGACCGCAGCGGCCCGCGCTTCAGCGACCGCACCCTGGACATCGATGTGGTGTTCTACGGCGACCTGATCGTGGAGGGCCCCGGCCATCTGCGCATTCCGCGCCCCGAACTCAAGCATGCTTTCGTGCTCAAGCCGCTGGCCGATATCGCGCCGGCGTTCCGCGATCCGGTCAGCGGGTTGACCCTGGAGGCGCTGTGGCGTGCCCACCGGCAGTTCGGCGAGCCGTTCGACACGATGGACCTGTTGCCCGCGTAATCATGCACCGGGCAGTGCCGGCCGCTGGCCGGCACTACCGGGGCGGTCCAACGGGTGTTCAGGACAACGTGCGCCCGCCATCCACGCGCAGGGTGTGCCCGGTCACGAACGCCGCATCCGTGGCCAGCCAGTACACCGCTTCGGCGATCTCCTCCACGGTGCCGGTGCGGGCCAGCGGAGTACGCGCCAGCAGCGCCTGCTGGGCGAAATCATCCTTGCCCTGTTCCGGCCACAGGATCGCCCCGGGCGCGACCGCGTTGACCCGTACCTTGGGCGCCAGTTCCAGCGCCAGCGAGCGGGTCACCATTTCCAGCGCCGCCTTGGCGGCCGCGTACACCGGGTGGTCGCGCATCGGCTGGGTACCATGCAGATCGGTCAGGTTGACGATGCTGCCCTGCTGGCGGCGCAGGTGCGGCGCGGCGGCCTGGGCCAGCAGCAGCGGGGCACGCGCATTGACCGCGAACAGGTCATCCCACTGGGCGGCGGTGATCTGGCCAAGCAGGGTGGGGTAGAAGTTGGAGGCATTGTTGACCAGCGTGTCCAGCCGGCCGAACTGGGCCACGGTCTGGTCGATCAGATCGGGCAGGGCCTCGGCATCGCGCAGGTCGGCCTGCAGCGCCAGCACGCTGCCCGGGCGCAGCATGTCCATGTCGAAGGCCATCTGTTGCAGCTCGTTGGTGGAGGTGTGGGCGTGCAGCACCACCGACCAGCCACAGGCGTGGAACTGGCGGGCGATGGCCGCGCCGATCCGGCGCGCGCTGCCGGTGATCAGCGCCACGGGCGCGGTATCGGTCATCGGGGGTACTCCCTGCTCAGGCTATGCTGTGCATTGTCACCGCAATCGCCCGCGCCATGCATTCCCCACTGCCCCTCCCCGAATCCGACGCCCTGGCCCACAGCGACGAGCTGGCTGCGGCGCTGCGCGCTGAAATCCTTGCCAACGGCGGCGCGATGCCGTTCTCCCGCTTCATGGAGCTGAGCCTGTACGCGCCCGGTTGGGGCTACTACAGCGCCGGTGCCAGCAAGTTCGGGGCCGCCGGCGATTTCACCACCTCGCCGGAAATCGGCGCGCTGTTCGCCGCCACGCTGGCCAATGCGATCGCCCCGGTGATGCAGCAGCTCGGGCCGCAGGCGCGCTTCATGGAGGTCGGTGGCGGCAGCGGCGCGTTTGCCGAAGTGATGCTCAAGCGCATGCTGGAACTGGACGCGCTGCCCGAGCGCTACGCGATCCTGGAACCCAGCGCGGACCTGCGGCAGCGCCAGCGCGAGCGCCTGGAAAAGGCGTTGATTCCACCGGTGTTCGCCCTGGTGGAATGGCTGAACGGCCCGTTCGATGATGACTGGGATGGCATGGTCTTCGCCAACGAAGTGATCGACGCGCTGCCGACGCCGCGCTTCCTGGCGCGCGACGGCATGGTCTATGAAGAGACCGTCGAACTGGATGCCGACGGCGCCTTCGTGCGTGGCGCGCAGCCGGCCGATGCGATGCTCAGTGCCGCGGTCCGCCACGTCGAGCATTACCGCGAAAAGCCCTTCGCCGACGGCTACCGTTCCGAACTGCTGCCGCAACTGCCGTACTGGATCCAGGCCATTGCCGGCGGCTTGAAGCGCGGCGCGATGCTGTTCGTCGATTACGGCTACCCGCGCAACGAGTATTACCAGGACGACCGCGACGACGGCACCGTGCGCGCGTTCTACCGCCACCACGTGCACAACGACCTGTATCGCTGGCCGGGCCTTCAGGACCTCACCGCCTCGGTGGACTTCACCGCGCTGGCCGAAGCCGGCACGGGCGCCGGTTTCGAGCTGGCCGGTTACTGCACCCAGGCCAGTTTCCTGCTCGGCAACGGGCTGGACGCGCTGCTGGAAAAGGCCGATGCGCGTACCGATGAGATCGGCCGCGTGCGCCTGCGCGATCAGGTCAAGAAGCTGACGCTGCCCACCGAGATGGGCGAGCGCTTCCAGGTGATGGGCTTCCAGCGTGATGTCGATTTCGAAGCGGCGTTCGAACTCGGCGATCTGACCTGGCGTCTGTAAGGTGACGGCGACAACGCTGTTGAAGCCATTGCGCTGGCCGCGATGCTGGCTGGCGCTGTGGTGGCTGGCGGTGCTGGGGACCATCGTGGTCTGCCTGATCCCGCCGCCGCCGATCCCATTGCCGGAAAACAGCGACAAGGTGGAGCACTTCCTCGCCTACTTCCTGCTGGCCGCATCCGCGGTGCAGATCTACCAGCGCCGCGCGGCGCTGATCTGGGCGGCAGTCGGCCTGGTCGCGCTGGGCATCGGCATCGAATTCGCGCAGGGTGCCTTGACCGTCAATCGCATGGCCGACCCCATGGATGCGCTGGCCAACAGCGTTGGCGTGCTGGCCGGCATGGCGATCGTGTTCACCCCGCTGCGCGATCTGCTGCTGCGCCTGCGCGGTTGATGCGTGTGACGCCGGCGACGCACGACCGGTAGTGCCGGCCGCTGGCCGGCACCCCGGTGCCCGAATTAGCGCGGCAACAGCGTCATCTCATCCAGCACCCACATCGTCGGCCGGGTATCGCCGGTGAAGCGCACGCACAGATTCTGGGTGCCCTTGAGCGAGCGCGGCAGCGCCGCCTCCAGCGTGATGAACCCATCGGCGCCTGGTGCGGCCGGCAGCTTCACGCTGGCCAGCGGCTTGCCAGTGCACTGCCCGCCGAGGATGTCCATCTCGCCGTGTGCGCTGCGCTTGGGCGCGAAGCGGCGGTTGGGCTCGTCGTGGGCCAGTTGGAAGTAGTACGGGATCCGTCCGGCGCGAATGCGGACGCTGGCAATGCCGTCCACATCCGCGCCCTTCCACAGCCAGCACGGGTTGAAGATGTCGACGTTGAAGATCGCACGCTCGCCGTCGGCCGGGCCGTCGTCTTCCAGGCGCAGCAACAGCTGGCCCTCGCCCGGGCACTGCGCGAGATGTTCGTCGGTGCGCGACAGCAGCGACGTGGCTGTGACATCGAAGCGGCTGGCAGCCTTGGCCAACGCCTGGCCGTTGAAGAACGTCGCGGCCTGTAGGGCGACCGGCAGCGGCTGCTGCAGCGGGCCGGTATAGCGAGGGGACTGCGCGGTGACCGCGCTGCCGTCCACGCTGTAGTGGATGTCGTAGCCGAGCGGCGTACTCAACGCCAGCGTTGCGGTGCCGGCGCTGCGATCGTCACGGCTGTCCAATTCCACCTGGAAGGGCGTCTGCGCGTAGGCGATGCCCATTGCCTGGTACCGCTGCAGCTGTGCCGGCAGGCGCGCCAGGAAGTCCGCATAGTCGCGGCGCTCGCGCGGCGACCAGCCGGTCTCGGCCACGGCCGCAAGGCGCGGGAACAGGTTGTGCTGCAGGCGCGCGTAGCTGCGCGTGTGCTCGGTGAACATGTTGGCCTGCAGGCCGAGGATGTGGTGCTGCTTGTCCTTGGCCAGCGCGTCGGGCACCGGTTCGAAGCCGTACACGCGCGCCAGCGGAATCGTCGCCGGGCGGCCCGGCGGCTCGTTCTCCGAATTGGTCTGCAGGTAGTCCATGTACATGTCGGTCACCGGCGACATCACCACGTCGTGGCCTTCGCTGGCCGCTTTCAGGCCGCCTTCGGTGCCGCGCCAGGACATCACCGTGGCTTCCGGCGGCAGGCCGCCCTCAAGGATTTCATCCCAGCCGATCAGGCGCCGGTCGTGCTTTTCCAGGAAGGTTTCCAGGCGCTTGATGATGTGGCTCTGCATCTCCATCTCATCATTGGCGCCGACCTCGCGCATGCGCGCCTGCACCCGCGCGGAGGCTTCCCACTGGTCCTTGACCGCTTCATCGCCACCGACGTGCACGTACGTGGCCGGGAACAACGCGATGACCTCCTCCAGCACGTTCTCGAGGAACTCAAGGGTGCTGTCGTCGGTGTTGAACAGGTTCGGGAACACGCCCCATTCGCTCAGCGGCTTGAGCGGGGTGTCGATCGTGCCGAGTTCCGGATAGGCCGCGATCGCTGCGGTGGCGTGGCCGGGGACGTCGATCTCGGGAATCACCTGGATATGGCGCGCGGCGGCATAGGCGATCACCTCGCGGATCTGGTCCTGCGTATAGAAGCCGCAGTACGGTCGCTCGGCGCCGGTGACCGGATCGCGGCCACCATCGCCGGCCGGAATGCGGCAGCTGCCGACGCCGGTCAGTTTCGGGTAGCGCTTGATCTCCATGCGCCAGCCCTGGTCATCGGTGAGATGCCAATGGAAGGTGTTGAGCTTCTGCTCGGCCATCGCATCCAGCACCTGTTTGATCTCATCCAGGCTCTGGAAGTGGCGGGCCGAATCGAGCATCAGGCCGCGCCAGCTGAAACGGGGCGCGTCGTCGATACGCAGCGCCGGGAGCTTGCCATCGCTGCCGCCGGTGAGCAGCTGCGAGAGCGTGGCCGCACCGTAGAACAGGCCGGCTTCGGTGGCGGCCTGCACGGTCACGCCAAGCGCGTCGGAACGCAGCTGGTAGCCCTCGGCACCGGTCTTGAGCGCGGCGTCGAGCACGAAGCGGATGCCGTGCTTTTCGCGTCCTTCGCTGACCGTCACGGCCGGGCCACCGCTGTCACGCAGCAGGGTAGCGAACTGTGTAGCAACGCGTTGCGCGGGCTGGCCTTGTGCATGAACCTGCGTGGCGGCCGTCACCGTGTAGCCGGCGCCCTCGAGGCGGTCGACCTTGGCGGGTGCGGGGATCAGCATCAGCGAACCGGGCAGGGCATGCGGGCCGTCCGGTGCCTGCGCGTCGGTGGCCTGGGCCAGCGGTGCGAGCGAGAGTGCCAGTGCGAAGGACAGCAGCGACAGCGAGGTACGACGGGTGCGGGTGTGCATCGGGTCATTCCTTTGTAGCGATTCGGGTTCCACCTGTGAAAACGGGCCCGGAGATCCGGGCCCGTTTCAGGTGTGCAGCGTACTACCGGGGCAATCAGAACTTGAAGTGCAGGGTCGCCATGTAGCGGCGGCCGCTCTTGTAACGCGAAGCCAGGTGGTCCTTGTCGCCCAGATACTGGAAATACTCTTCATCGAGCAGGTTCTGGGCGTCGATGGTGACCGACCAGTTCTCGTTGAAGGTGTACCCGAAGCTGGCGCCCAGTTCGGCGTAGTCGTCCACGCTGGCCGGTGCCGAGCCTGCGACGTAGCCGCCGGCCAGATAGCTGTCGCGCCAGTTGTAGGTCAGGCGGGCGTTGATCGGACCCTTTTCGTAGTACGGGCTGAACGCGATCGAGTTGCGCGACTGGTAGGGCAGCGCATCACCGGAGTTGTTCTCACCGTTGGCGTAGGTGTAGTTGGCCGTCAAGCCGAAGCCGCTCTCGCCGAAGGGCTGCTGGTAGCTGAGGTTGAAGCCCTTGACGTGGCCGCTGCCGGCATTGCGCGGACGCTGGATGCTGTAGTCGCAGTAGCCGTCGGCCGCACAGCCGTTGGTGCCCACGATGTTGGCCCAGGTGGCCGGCGAGGTATCGCGGATCGAGTTGTACTGGCGCTCGGTGACGGCGCTGGTATCGATGTAGTTGTCGATCTTCTTGTAGAACAGCGACCAGGCCACCACCGACTGCGGAGCGAAGTAGTACTCGGCCGACAGGTTGTAGTTCCAGGACTCATACGGCGACAGGGCCGCATTGCCGCCACTGCCGGTCAGGGTGGTGTCGTTGAGGAAGGTGTTGTTCACCATCTGGTTGTACGGCGCCCACGCGATGACCTTGCTGGCGCCGAAGCGGAACACCCAGTCGCTGTCGGTGTCGTAGACCAGGTTGACCGAGGGCAGCAGGAAGTCTTCCTTCTTGGTCTGGGTCTGCCACTTGCTGTCCAGGTCGGTCAGGGTGGGGGTGCCGCCGTAGACGAAGCCGCTGCCGGCCGTCTTGGAATCCACGTAGCGCACGCCAACGTTGCCGCGTACCGGGCCGTTGGAGAAGTTCAACTGCGCATAGGCGGCATTGTTGGTCTGCTCCAGCGCCCAGCTGTTGTTGAGATAGCTGGCCGGATCCGGGTTGGCGAAGTCCAGCGGGCTGCCCTTGACCCAGTTCAGCACGTTGTCACGGCCAACCTGGATATGGCGGCCCTGGCCATCGGCGAAGCCCTGGATGTCGGTCAGCCCGATGGTGCCGACGTCGGCCAGGGTGCCCGGACGCACGCCGCCATACACGTTCAGATCAAAGCTCTCTTCGTGCTTGCCGTGGCGAACGCCGAACTGCAGCTGGTTGAAGATGCTGTCGAACTGCACATTGAAGTCCAGCTGTGCGTAGGTGTCCTTGCTGTCGGTGGAGAAGATGCCGTTGTTGCCGAACCAGCCACCGGCCGAGCCCCAGTTGGCCGGATTGCGGGCCGCATCGGGGTTGTCGAAGGTGATGCCCTTGTCCAGGTTCCAGCTGAAGCCACCGTTGTAGAACGGCTCGATGAAGTACTGGGCCAGCTCCTTGTTCTCGGACTTGCTCTGGCCGGCTTGGCCGCTGATGCCCCAGCCCTCGCCCTTCCAGGCGCCACGCAGGTCCAGACCCTTGGTGGTCACTTCGGATTCGCGCACGTTGTTGTCGTAGATCACTGTGCCGCTGTTGGCGGTGGCACTGGCGTTGGAGTGGCCGCTGTTGACCACGCCGTTGCGCACATCGCCGAGCTGGTTCACTGCACCGATGGTGCCGGGATTCCAGGTCAGGAAGGAGTACATCGACTGGTTGTAGTTGTCGAAGTTTTCCTTGATGTACAGGCCGCTCAGGTTGAACTCGAGCTCATCGGTGGGCTTGAACTGCAGGTTGACCACGGCGCTGTCGCGCTTGCGGTCCTGCTGGAACCACGCCGCATTGACCGAGTTGGGCACATCCGCGTTCGGGTCCACGCCCGGCGCATTGGTGAAGGTAGAGGCCTTGGCGTACCCGAACACTTCCATGCCCTGGCGGTCCACGCGCTCTTCATAGTGCTGCGCGGCCACGTTGATGCCGAAGGTTTCCTCGTCGTTCTTCCAGCTGTAGATCGCCGAGGCGTTCGGCTTGCCCTTGCTGGCCTGGTCGCTGTAGCTGTAGCCGATCGAGGCGGCCACTTCATTGGCGCGCATGTCCAGCGGCTGACGGGTGTGCATCAGGATCGTGCCGCCCAGGCTGCCTTCGGTCAGGCGCGCTTCGGAGGACTTGATGACTTCCATGCGGCCCAGGATCAACGGCGACAGCAGGGTGTAGTCGAAGCCGCGGTTGGGCTGCTCGCCGTACAGCCAGATCGCCTGCGCGACCGGGTGGCCATCCAGGAAGGACAGGTTGAGGCTGGGGTCGGTGCCGTCGATGCTGACCCGCTCACCCTGGCCGAAGCGACGGTCCAGCGAGATGCCTGGCAGCTGCGACAGCGCCTCGGCCACGTTGGTGCTGGGGAACTTGCCGATGTCCTCGGCGGTGATCGCCTCGGAAATGGTCACGTTATTGCGCTTGGTATCCAGCGACTTTTCCAGGCTGGCGCGGATGCCCACCACGCTGACCGTGTCCAGGTCGGTGGGGGTGATCGAGGTTTCCTGCGCCTGCGCGCCGAACACCAGACAGCTGAAAATGGCTGCCGAAAGCAGACTCTTGCGGTGGTTCATGATGTCTCTCCTCATCAATCCGATGGTTCGCCGGCGACGGCGTGTCTTCTTGCGTCTGGTACGACTTTGCCGCGCGCCCTGGACGGGGCGCGCAATGGGTGCCACGTACTGCGTATTGCCTTTCCCTGCGCGCCGTCAGGCGTTCGGGTGGTCCCTATGTCCCAGGTACCAGCTGGCGGCGCCGATGACGCCCAGCTGCCCGTGCTCGACCACCTTCACGGGAATGCGTTCCAGCGCCTCGCGCATCGGTCCCTTGTTGAGGTACCGCTCGACGAAGGTGCTGTTCAACAGGAAATCGCGGATCTGCGGCAGGATGCCGCCGGCCAGGTAGACCCCGCCGGTGACGCCGTACTGCAGCGCCATGTCACCGATCGTGCTGCCGAGCAGGCCGCAGAACACGTCCAGGCTCTGCCGCGCGAGCGGGTCCTGATCGGCCACGGCGGCGGCGGTGATCGCATCGGGGGTGGTCAACGTCGGTGCGTGGCCGTTCAACGCACACAGGGCGCGATACAAATTCATCAGGCCGGGTCCGGACAGCGCTTGCTCCACCGAGACGTGCGAGCGCTCGCGCAGCATCTGCCGCACGATCGCCATCTCCAGTTCGGTGGTGGTGGCCAGGGTCGGCTGGCCGGCTTCGGTGGCCAGGACCACGGCGCCGTGCGGGGTCGGGATCCACACCGCCGCGCCTAGGCCGGTGCCGGGGCCGACCACCAGGGTCGGCCCACGCGGCGCCGTAGCCGGGCCGGTCAGCTGCAGCACGCCGCTGGCATCGACCTGGGCAGCGGCGTAGGCCACGGCCTCGAAGTCATTGACGATGTAGACCTGGTCCAGGCCGACGTCCCTCTCGATCTGTCGCGCCGACAGCGGCCAGGGCAGGTTGGCGGTGATCACCGTGCCGTCTTCACGCGCATACCCGGCGGTGGCGACGACACAGTGCGCCGGGCGCGGGCCATCGGCCAGGAACTCGGTCAGGATCGCGCTGAGGCCGGCGTAATCGGCATTGCGGAATTTGCGGTAGTCCAGCAGCTGCACCGGGTGGTCCGGATCCGCACTGGCCTGGACCCGGCCCACCCGCACATGCGTGCCGCCCACGTCGGCGGCCAGGAACGGCGGCATCGCAGCGGACGGGGCATGGGCCGGTACAGCGTGGGCGGCGTTGGTCACACGGACTCCATCGGTTGGGCATGGCCAGGGCTGGCCCGGCGATTGAGGCGGAGTCTGTAATCGTTCTGACAACGATGTCAACGATAACCTCACACTTTCGATGCTGCGCCGCAACGGGCCCTGCCACCGGAAAACGTTTTCATCCAACGGCCGTCATGTTTTTGAAAATGGCTTGGAAACAGCCACCCAGCGTTCGTCATGCACGCCGCAGCGGGTTTTTGCGCAGATGCAGCACGGGGTATTCACCGCAGCCGCGGGAAACCAGCTGTTGACAAACCCTGCGGTGAAGACGAATAAATGTGACAACGTTGTTCCCAGCCACTCTTCCGACGCCGCATCGCGCGCCGTCGATGCAGGAGCCTTCTTGATGTCTGCCGTGCCTGCTGCCTCCGCGCGTTCGAGCGTGCTTACCTCGATCCTGATCATCGGCGTGCTGTTCTTCCTGATCGGCTTCTTCACCTGGCTCAACGGTCCGTTGATCACCTTCGTCAAGCTCGCCTTCGAGCTGGACGAGGTCGGTGCCTTCCTGGTGCTGATGGTCTTCTACCTGTCGTATTTCTTCCTGGCGCTGCCCGCCTCGTGGATCCTCAAACGCACCGGCATGAAGAAGGGCCTGAGCCTGAGCCTGCTGGTGATGGCGGCCGGTGCAGTGGTGTTCGCCCACTTCGCGCAGCAGCGCTGGTACCCGGGCGCGCTCAGTGGCCTGTTCGTGATCGGCAGCGGGCTGGCCCTGCTGCAGACGGCAGTCAATCCGTACATCAGCATCCTCGGCCCGATCGAGACCGCGGCCCGGCGCATCGCGCTGATGGGCATCTGCAACAAGATCGCCGGCATGCTCGCGCCGGTGTTGATCGGCACGCTGGTGCTGCATGGCATCGGCGATCTGGATGCCCAGGTGAAGGTGGCCGACGCGGCGGCCAAAACGGTGCTGCTCAACGAGTTCGCCGCCAAGATCCAGCTGCCGTACATGGCCATGGCCGGGCTGCTGGTGGTGCTGGCGGTCGCGGTGCTGTTCTCGCCACTGCCCGAGCTGAAGACCGCTGAAGCCAACGCCACGCCTGCCCGCGCGCCGGGCGTGGCCGAGCGCACCAGCATCTTCCAGTTCCCGCACCTGTGGCTGGGCGTGCTGTGCCTGTTCGTGTACGTCGGCGTGGAAGTGATGGCCGGCGATGCGATCGGCACCTACGGCCACGGTTTCGATCTGCCGCTGGACCAGACCAAGATGTTCACCTCGATCACCCTCGGGGCGATGCTGATCGGCTACCTGGCCGGGCTGGCGCTGATTCCGCACATGGTGTCCCAGTCGCGCTACCTGAGCATCTCGGCGGTGCTCGGTGTGCTGTTCTGCATTGGCGCGCTGCTGACCCACGGTTATGTATCCGTAGGCTTCGTGGCCGCGCTCGGTTTCGCCAACGCAATGATGTGGCCGGCCATCTTCCCGCTGGCGATCCGCGGTCTGGGCCGCTTCACCGAGACCGGCTCGGCCCTGCTGGTGATGGCCATTGCCGGTGGCGCGATCATTCCCCAGCTGTTTGCCGTGCTCAAGCAGCACTTCGACTTCCAGTGGGTCTTCGCCGGCCTGATGGTGCCCTGCTACCTGTACATCCTGTTCTATTCGATGCGCGGCCACCGCGTCGGGCTGTCCCGCGACGGGCAGTGATCGGCGATCATGGACGCTCAACCGGTCAGCCAGGAAAAGACGATGCGCAGAGCGACCATCAAGGATGTCGCCGAACGGGCGAAGGTATCGCTGAAGACGGTCTCGCGGGTCATCAACAACGAGCCCTCGGTGATGCAGGCCACGCGCGCGCGCGTGCTGCGTGCGATCGCCGAGCTGGACTACGAGCCGGATCCGGCCGCGCGCAACCTGCGCACCGGCACCACGCTGGTGGTCGGGCTGGTCTACGACAACCCCAATCCGTACCACATCATCGGCGTGCAGAACGGCGTGCTTGCGGCCTGCCGCGAGACCGGGTTCGGGCTGCAGATCCATCCCTGCGACTCCAGCTCACCGATGCTGGCCGAGGAACTGGCCGACTGGGTGCAGCGTTCGCGCCTGGCAGGGTTGGTGCTGACCGCACCGATGTCCGAGCGCAAGGATCTGGTGGCCGCGCTCACCGCGCGGGGGATCAAGCTGGTGCGCATCATCGCCGCCACCGCCGATCCAGAGGATGGCGCCTGTGTGTTCGTCGACGACCGCGAGGCCGCCTATGAAATCACCGAGCATCTGATCCAGCTCGGCCATCAGCGCATCGGCTTCCTGTGGGGCGGCACCTCACACCGCTCCAGTGGCGAACGCTATGCCGGCTATGAAGCGGCGCTGCGCGACTACGGCATGAGCATCGACAAGCACCTGGTGGTACCGGGTGATTACACCTTCGATGACGGCTTCCGCGGTGCGCGCCGGCTGCTGGCGCTGCGCGAACCGCCTACCGCCATTTTCGGCTCCAACGACGAAATCGCTGCCGGCGTGCTAGCGGCGGCCAAGTCCACCGGCATGAACGTGCCTTACGACCTGTCTATTGCCGGTTTCGAGGACAGCCCGTTCTCGCGCCAGTCCTGGCCGCCGTTGACCACGGCCAAGCAGGCCACGGAAGACATTGCCCGGCACGCTGCGCGGCTGTTGATCGCGCAGCTGCGCAGCGATGCCTACGACGACGCGCCGCTGCAGCTGCAGAACCAGGGCTTCGTGCCACAGCTGGTGGTGCGTGGTTCCACTGCGCCGATGCGCCCACAGGGTGCTCGGCTTCCTTCTCCCGAAACGACCTGAGTTCCCATGTCCCTGCCTGCTCCCCACGACACCCTGATGTACCGCGAAGCCGCCGAGGCCGCCGATGTGATCGCCGCGCAGTTCGCGCGCAACCAGGTGGCCGTGGAGACGCTGGCCGCCAGCCTGCGTGCGGCCCCGCCGCCGTTCGTGGTGACCTGCGCGCGGGGCAGCTCGGACCATGCCGCCACCTACGCCAAGTACCTGCTGGAAACGCGCCTCGGGCTGGTGACTGCCTCGGCGTCGCCGTCGGTGGGCTCGGTGTACGAAGCGCCGCTGAAACTGCGGGGCGCGCTGTACATCGTCATTTCGCAGTCGGGCAAGAGCCCGGACCTGCTGCGCAACGCGGAGGCCGCGCGTGCGGCCGGTGCGCGCGTGGTCGCGTTGGTGAACGTGGAGGATTCACCGCTGGCGCAGCTGGCCGAAACGGTGATCCCGCTGGGGGCCGGTGCCGAGCGCAGCGTGGCGGCGACCAAGAGCTACCTGGCCTCGTTGTCGGCGATCCTGCAGCTGGTGGCCTACTGGAGCCAGGACGCGGCACTGATCGCCGCGCTGCGGGCGCTGCCCGATGCATTGCGCCAGGCCTGGAACAACGATTGGTCGTCGCTGACCGAGGGCCTGGTGCCGGCCCACAATCTGTTCGTGCTGGGGCGTGGCCTGGGCCTGGCCGCCGCGCAGGAAGCAGCGCTGAAGTTCAAGGAAACCTGCGGCCTGCACGCCGAGGCCTACAGCTCGGCCGAGGTCAAGCACGGGCCGATGGCACTGGTCGGCCCGGGCTTCCCGGTGCTGGCCTTTGCCCAGCCGGATGAAACCGGCGCCGGTACCCGCGCGGTGCTGAGCGAGTTCGCTGCGCGCGATGCACAGGTGTGGCTGGCCGATGTCGGCGGCGATCTGCCGCTGCCGGTCGCCCCGCACCCGGCGTGCGCGCCACTGTTGACCATCCAGAGCTTCTACCGCGCGATCAACGCGCTGGCGCTGCGCCGCGGCCACAACCCCGACCTGCCGCCGCATCTGAACAAGGTGACGGAAACCGTCTGATGAAAACTGTCCTGCGCAACGCGCGCATCCTGGCTGGCGACGACTTCCGCGACGACCTGGCGCTGGTGATCGAGAGTGGCCGGATCACCGCGCTGGTATCCGATGCCGCACCGATGCTCGGCCAGGCCGACGAGCAGGTGGACCTGGGCGGTGGCTGGCTGCTGCCAGGCTTCATCGATGCCCAGGTCAACGGTGGCGGCGGCGCGCTGTTCAACAACAGCCCCGATGTCGCCACGCTGCGCACGCTGGCCCAGGCGCACCGCCGTTTCGGCACCACCGGCCTGCTGCCGACGCTGATCAGCGACGATGTGCAGGTGATGCGTGCGGCGATCGCTGCGACCCGCCAGGCCATCAGCGAAGGCGTACCGGGCGTGCTCGGTATCCATCTGGAAGGCCCGTACATCGCGCCGGCGCGCAAGGGCACGCACGATGCGAACAAGTTCCGCGTGCCTGATGCTGCGGAGATCGCGCTGGCCGCCTCGCTGGACAACGGCGTCACCCTGCTGACGCTGGCACCCGAGCGCGTGCCGCTGGAGAGCATCCGCGCGCTGGTCGAGCGTGGCGTGGTCGTGGCGGCCGGCCACACCGCGGCCAGTTACGAAGAGGCGCGTGCGGGCCTGGAGGCCGGCATCCGTGGGTTCACCCATCTGTACAACGCGATGTCACCGCTGACCGGTCGCGAGCCGGGCGCGGTGGGTGCGGCACTGGAAGATCGCGACAGCTGGGTCGGCATCATCGCCGACGGCGTGCACGTGCACCCGGCCAGCCTGCGCGTGGCGCTGGCGACCAAGCCCCGCGGCAAGGTCATGCTGGTCACCGATGCGATGCCGCCGGTGGGTGCGGAAGACCCCAGCTACGAACTGTATGGCGAGGTCATCACCGCCATCGACGGCGTGGTGCGCAATGGCGCCGGCTCGCTGGCCGGCTCGGCGCTGGACATGGCCACGGCGGTGCGCAACAGCGTGCAGCTGCTGGGCGTGTCGCTGGCGGAAGCCGCGCGCATGGCCTCGACCTATCCGGCGCAGTTCCTGAATCTGGATGACCGTTACGGACACATCGCCGAAGGTCATCACGCCGATCTGGTCCTGCTCGATGATGCCCTGCAGGTGCGCAGCACCTGGATCGCCGGGCAGCGCGAAGACACATGAGTGCCGCGCCGCCGGGACGGATGGGCTCGATCGACGCGCTGCGCGGCCTGACCGTCGCAGCGATGCTGCTGGTCAACAACCCGGGCGACTGGAGTCATGTCTACGCGCCGCTGCTGCATGCGCAGTGGCATGGCTTCACCCCGACCGACCTGATCTTCCCGTTGTTCCTGTTCATCGCCGGCGTCTCGATGGCCTTCAGCCTGGCGCCACGCGCGACCAACCCGGCCGCGCGCCCGGCGCTGGTGCGTGGCGTGCTGCAGCGCGCGCTGCGCATCCTGATCGCCGGGGCGTTGCTGCACCTGCTGGCGTGGTGGCTGTTCGAACTGCCGGCGTATCGCCTGTGGGGTGTGCTGCAGCGGATCGCCCTGTGCGTGGCCGTGGTCGGTGTGCTGGCCATCGGCACCCGCGCACGCACGCAGTGGATGGTGCTGCTGGGCGTGTTGGCGGGCTATGCACTGGTCCTGCTGGGGGCCGAGTCGCTGGCCCCGTGGCAGAACCCGGCCAGTCGCCTGGATACCGTGCTGTTCGCACCGTTCCTGTACCGGTACGACGCGCTGACCGGCCTGGGCCATGATCCCGAAGGCCTGCTCAGCAGCGCAGGGGCGATCGCCACCACCTTGCTGGGGCTGATCGCGGGGGGCTGGCTGCGCGCCGGCAGGCTGCGCGCGTTGGGCGGCCTGGCGCTGGCCTGCCTGCTGCTGGGCCTGCTCTGCACCCCGTTGCTGCCGTTGAACAAGCAGTTGTGGACCCCCAGCTTCGTGCTGTGGAGCGGTGGGCTGTCGGTGGCGGCACTGCTGCTGGCGCATCAACTGGTCGATCGTGCCGGCCTGCCGGCACTGGGCCGGCGCTTCGGTGTCAACGCCATCGCCGCCTACGTCGGGTCCTCGGTGATGGCCCTGCTGCTGATCGCCAGCGGGGCATGGGCGTGGTTGTACCAGGGCATTTCGGCGCTGCTGCCGGCCACACCCGCGCTGGCCTCGCTGCTGTGCGCGCTGTTGTTCGTGACGGTGTGGTGGTTCGTGGTGTGGGCATTGGACAGCCGCCGCATCTACCTGAAAATCTAGCGCCGACGCTCACCTTTTACCCGGCCATCACGTTGCAGCAGTAAGAGTACGGTCGCCGGTCTGCGTAGAAGCACTGGGGCCGTTGCCTTACTCCCCTCTTGTTGAACAGGAAAGGTGTATGCGCTCCATGCCCGCTTCGCCGTCACGCACTGTGCTGGCCGTCCGTATTTCGCAGTGGTTGCGCCGAGGCTGTGGAGGGGCACTGGGCACGGTCCTGCTGGCCGGTGCCGCGCCAGCCTGGGCGGGGTGCGACAACCCCGCTCCCGGCCAGGACCAGACGGTGACCTGCTCGGCGGCAGCGCCCAATCCGGACCCGGTCGCGATCGTCACCGCTGCCGGTGCGTCCAACACCACCATCAACGTGCTGGCCAACGCGCAGCTCGCGGTCGCCAGCGGCAACGCGATCACCGTGCAGGCCGGCAGCGGCCACGTCATCAACAACACTGGCAGCATCATCGCCAACGCCGGCCGCGCCCTGCAGCTCAACGGCGCCACTTACCTGGTCAACCGCGGCACGATCCGCGGCAGTACCGGCGGCGTCGTGTCCGGTGCCGGCAACGACCGCATCGATATGCTCGGCGGCAGCATCCAGGGCGGCGTGCTGCAGGGCGCGGGCAACGACACGTTGGTGATCCGCGACGGCGTGATCGACAGCGTCGACCAGGGCGATGGGCAGGACAGCCTGGAGATCAGCGGCGGCAGCGTGACCGGCACCGTGCAGCAGGGCTCGGGCATCGACACCTTCCTGATGACCGGTGGCAGCATCGGCGCCCTGCTGCAGGGCGATGCGCTGGACCGCTTCCGCATGACCGGCGGCCGCATCGTCGGCGCGTTCGACGATGGCGACTACGCCGAAATGACCGGCGGCCGTATCGGCCGGGTCAACATGAAGCTGGACGACAACACCTTCCTGATGTCCGGCGGCACCATCGACGGCAACCTGGTCACCGGTTTCGGCCGCGACACCATCGTGCTGTCCGACGGCTACATCGGCGGCAACATCAGCGTCAGTGGCGGCGATGACGCGGTGACCATCACCGGCGGCACCGTGCGCGGCGAAATCCGGCTGAGCTTCGGCAACGACAGCCTGACCTGGAACGGCGGCGGCGTGGTGCACGGAGCGATCGACTTCGGCGAAGGCGATGATGTCGCGCAGCTGAGCAACCTCAACAACGCCCACTTGGGCGCGCTGCCGTCTTTCGATGGCGGGCTGGGCAACGATGTGCTCGGCCTGGACAACGTCAAGACCAATGGCGTGGCGCGCTTCACCAACTGGGAACAGGTGGCGCTGCGCGACGATACCCAGCTGACGTTCGATGGCACGTGGGTGCTGGGCGACAGCGGCAGCGGCACGGGCAGCCTGGACATCGATGCCACCAGCGCGGTGTTCGGCGGCGGCAGCAACGGCGTCCTCGCCCCGTTCGTGGCCGGGCAGCTGGCCACGCTCACCAATGCCGGCCGCATCGATCTCAGTAATGGGGGCGGCGTCGGCGATACCTTCACCGTGGTGGGCAACTATGTCGGCAACGGTGGCGCGTTGTACCTCAACACGGTGCTGGGCGACGACAGCTCGCTGTCGGACAAACTGGTGATCTCCACCGGCAGCGCCACTGGCACCACCGGCGTGGGCATCCTCAACGCCGGCGGCACCGGCGCGTCCACGGTGGCTGACGGCATCCTGGTGGTGCAGGCGATCAACGGTGCGACCACCGCGCCCACCGCGTTCGCGTTGTACAACCCGGTCGCTGTTGGTGCCTACGAGTATTTCCTGTTCAAGGGCGGCGTCAGCGGCGGCACCAGCGAAAACTGGTATCTGCGCTCGACCCTGGTGGCCAGCGTGACCCCGGCGCCCGCACCGCCGCCGGGTGGAGTCACCACGCCGCCGCCCCCGCCGCCGGAGGGCGCCGGGACCCCGCCGGCGGAGCTGTCACCCGCGCCGCCCCCGCCGCCGGACGTCAATCCGCCGGATGATCCGAACCCGGCCGCGCCCGA
>NZ_KV791280.1:0-1219 GCF_001807865.1 Stenotrophomonas sp. HMSC10F06
GGTAATCCCCCCGCAGGTTAGCCGCAGCCATAAGTGGAATTTTCTCGTAATCTAACCCCGAGGAGATCCCATGAAGAAGTCACGATTCACCGACAGCCAGATCATCGCCGTGCTCAAGCAGGCCGAGGTCGGCACCCCTGTCCCCGAGCTCTGCCGTCAGCACGGCATCAGCTCAGCGACGTTCTACAAGTGGCGCAGCAAATTCGGCGGCATGGATGCGTCGATGATGTCCCAGCTCAAGGAGCTGCAGGATGAAAACCGGCGGCTGAAGAAGATGTACGCCGATGCCCAGCTGAGTGCTGACCTGCTGAAGGAAGCGCTGTAAAAAAATGGTGAGGCCATCTCAGCGTCGCGAGATGGCCCTGACAGCAGTCAAGGACGGCAGCACAAGCATTGCCCATGCATGCAGGACGTTCGATGTGAGCCAGACCTGCTATCGCTACCAGGCCAAGGCCAGCGGGGAAAACGCGATCATCGCCGATTGGCTGGTCAGGCTGACCGGCGCCTACCGGGACTGGGGCTTCGGGCTGTGCTTCCTGCACCTGCGCAACGTCAAGGGCTTTGCCTGGAATCACAAGCGCGTATATCGCATCTATCGGGAGCTGGAGTTGAACCTTCGGATCAAGCCGCGCAAGCGCATCATTCGTGAGGCGCCACAGCCGTTGGCCGTGCCGGAGGCAGCCAACCAGACGTGGTCGATGGACTTCATGCACGACCAGCTGGCCGACGGTCGTAGCTTCCGGCTCCTGAATGTGCTGGATGACTTCAACCGTGAGGGCCTGGCGATGGAGGTCGATATTTCCCTGCCGGCGGCACGGGTGATCCGCAGCCTGGACCAGCTCATCCAGTGGCGGGGAAAGCCGCTGGCGATACGTTGCGACAACGGCCCGGAATACATCAGCGGCGCACTGCAGGCGTGGGCTGAGCGCCAGGGAATCAAGCTGCTCTACATCCAGCCGGGTCATCCGCAGCAGAATGCCTACATCGAGCGCTACAACCGCACCGTGCGTTACGCCTGGCTGGCCAGCAACCTGTTCAACGACATCGAGCAGGTCCAGGAGATTGCCACCCGATGGCTATGGACTTACAACCACGAGCGCCCGAATATGGCGCTCGGCGGCATCACGCCGATGCAGGCTCTCAACAGACAGATGTCTAGCCAACTGGCGATGGTCGCCTAATTCCACCTTTGCTGACGGTTAAAAGCGGGGGGATTACC
>NZ_KV791281.1:0-5572 GCF_001807865.1 Stenotrophomonas sp. HMSC10F06
CAGGTGCCGGCGCCCGAGTCCGCACCGCCCGCCGCCGCGCCAGCCGCCCGCGCACCGATTGCCCGGCAGATGCCCTCGATGCCGCCCATGCCGGCGGCGACCAGTGCCCGCGCCGGCACGCCCTCATTGGCACAGAGCCGGCCCGGCAGCTGGGAAGAGTTGCAGCGCCAGGCACGCGACCCGGCCTCCAGCCCGCGCGAGAACCGCCGCGCCAGCGAGCGCACCTCGCGCTGGCTGCGCCTGCGCTGCGGCGCCCAGGCCTACGCGCTCGAACTGCTCAAGGTCCAAGAGGTGGTCCTGCCCGTGCCTCTGCTGCCCCTGCGCGGCACCTCCCCGGCGATGCTGGGCATCATGAACCTGCGTGGCCAGGTCGTGCCGGTAATGGACCTGGGCCTCCACCTGGGCAGCAGTGCGGCCGGCAATGACGCCAACACCCGCATCGTGGTGCTGGAGGAGAACGGCGAGACCATGGGCCTGCGCGTATCGGCCGTGGAGGATGTCGCCAATCTCACCGATTCCCAGATCGAGCCCCCCGATACCGCCCGCATCTGCCAGATCTCCAACGACCTGTTCCGCGGCGTGGCCCGGTGCGGCGCCCAGCCGATGATCCTGCTGGACGCGACCCAGTTGCTGAACTGACCGGCACCCACGCGATCGCCCACGCCGCCCCTAAAGCTTTGTGGGTTCGGGCCGTTATCTCTCTCGGAACCGTTTGTCCGGAGCAATGATGAGCACTGTGGCCCTGGGTGATGATCTCGGTATCGAGACCAGCACCGAGCTGAAAACACGTTTGGCCCCCCTGGTGGATCAGGCCGGCGATCTGACGCTGGATGCCAGCCAGATCGGCCGTATCCATACCGCCTCGGTGCAGGTGCTGTGCGCATTCGTCGAGGCCCGCCGCAAGGCCGGGCATCCCACCGGATTCCACGGTTGCACCGCAACCTTCCGTGATGCCGCGCGACTGCTCGGCGTCACCCAGGCCCTCGGCCTGGATGCACCCCATGACAACCTGAAATCTGTGGAGAACGCTGCATGAGCGCACGTATCTTGGTGGTGGACGATTCGGCGTCGATGCGCCAGATGGTCTCTTTCGCCCTCACCTCGGCCGGCTTTTCCGTCGAGGAAGCCGAAGACGGCGCGGTCGCCCTCGGTCGTGCCAAGGGCCAACGCTTCAACGCGGTGGTCACCGACGTCAACATGCCGAACATGGATGGCATCTCGCTGATCCGTGAGCTGCGCCAGCTGGCCGAATACAAGTTCACGCCGATGCTGATGCTGACCACCGAATCGGCTGCGGACAAGAAGTCCGAAGGCAAGGCCGCCGGTGCCACCGGTTGGCTGGTCAAGCCGTTCAATCCGGAACAGCTGGTGGCCACCGTCCAGAAAGTCCTGGGCTGATCCCGCTTCACCTTTCCCTCCCCTCGCAACCGGACACCCCGCACCATGAGCATGGATCTGCAACGTTTCCACGCCACCTTCTTCGAAGAAAGCCGCGAGGGGCTGGATGCGATGGAAGCTGGCCTGCTGGCGCTCGAATCGGGCCAGCAGGACCCGGAGATCATCAACTCGGTGTTCCGCGCCGCGCACTCGATCAAGGGCGGCGCCGGCACGTTCGGCTTCGATGCGATCGCCGCGCTGACCCACGTGCTGGAAACGCTGCTGGACGAACTGCGCGCCGGCAAGCGCGCGCTGGAGCCGGCCGCGGTGGACGCGATGCTGGCCTCGGTGGACGTGCTGCGCGCCCTGCTGCGTGAAGCCGAGCACGGCCAGGCAGCCGATCCGCAGGCGGTTGCCGAGGTCAAGGCGCGCCTGGAAGCGGTGCTGTCCGGCCAGGCCGCCGCAGCGGCGCCGGTCGCCGCCGCCAAGGTCGATGACACCCCCGAGGCGTGGCAGATCGGCTTCGTGCCAGCACCGTCGCTGTTCATGAGCGGCAACGACCCGCTGCGCATCATCCGCGAGCTTGAACACCTGGGCTCGCTGCAGGTTGCCGCGCGCCTGGACCGCCTGCCCGGCTTCGACCAGCTCGATCCGCTCGAAGCGCACCTGGCCTGGGACCTGGGGCTGGTCGGCAAGGTGCCGCGCAGCAAGATCGAAGATACCTTTGCCTGGGTCGTGGACGACTGCGAACTGGACATCCGTCCGGCCGCGCCGCCGAGTCTGGCCACCAGCGCGCCGGCCGAGGCCAAGCCTGCCGTCGCCCCCGCCATCGCTCCCGCCGCACCGGCCGCAGCAGCACCGGCCACCGCCGCACACGAAGCTGAAACCTCGATCCGCGTCAGCGTGGACAAGGTCGATGCGCTGATCAACCTGGTCGGCGAACTGGTCATCACCCAGGCCATGCTCAAGCAGGTCTCGCACGCACTGGATCCGGCACAGGCCGAGCAGTTGCTGACCGGGCTGGACCTGCTGGAACGCAATACCCGCGATCTGCAGGAAGCGGTCATCGGCGTGCGCATGCTGCCGGTGGATGCGGTGTTCCGCCGTTTCCCGCGCCTGGTCCGCGATCTCTCTTCGCGCCTGGGCAAGCACGTACGCCTGCGCACCATCGGCGAAGGCACCGAGCTGGACAAAGGCCTGATCGAAAAGATCGCCGACCCGCTGGTGCACCTGGTCCGCAACTCGATCGATCACGGCCTGGAAATGCCGGACGTGCGTCGCGAGGCGGGCAAGGACGAAACCGGCACGATCACACTAGCCGCCTCGCACCAGGGTGGGCACATCGTGATCGAAGTCAGCGACGACGGCCGCGGCCTGAACCGCGACAAGATCCTGTCCAAGGCGCTCGAGCGTGGCCTGAGCGTGCCGGACAACCCCACCGACGCGCAGGTGTGGGACCTGATCTTCCAGCCGGGCTTCTCCACCGCCGATGCCGTCACGGATCTGTCGGGGCGTGGCGTCGGCATGGACGTGGTCCGCCGCAACATCCAGGCACTGGGTGGTGAGGTGCAGCTGGAAAGCCAGGCCGGCAACGGCACCCGCGTGCTGATCCGCCTGCCGCTGACGCTGGCGATCCTGGATGGCATGACCGTCTCGGTGGCCGGCGAAACCCTGATCCTGCCGTTGGCCTACGTCCTCGAAGCCCTGCAGCCGCAGGCCGACGATGTGCGCACCATGGCCGGCGAAGGCCGCGTGCTGCGCGTCCGCGGAGAGTACCTGCCGATCCTCTCGCTCAGCGAGTACTACGGCTACGGTGGGCGCGCGCTGGACGATCCGCTGGTGGTCGTCGTCGAGGGCGATGGCCAGAAAATCGCGCTGGAAGTGGACGAACTGGTCGGCCAGCAGCAGGTGGTGGTCAAGAACATCGAGAACAACTACCGGCGGATCAGCGGCGTGTCCGGTGCAACCATCCTGGGCGATGGCCGGGTCGCGTTGATCGTGGACATCGGCGGCCTCGTGCGTTCGCTCAAGGTGCCGCAGGCCGCGTAACGCCGCTGCCATCGCGTTGGTCCCGACGCCGCCGCTCCCCCGGGAGCGGCGGCGTTCGTTCGTGGGCGCGCGGTCCCATGCGCATGGGCCGGAAAGTGTGAACTTCATCCGCCACTTCGCCTCGTGATTGCCCTGCCAACCGTTCGCCACGGTATGGCCCATCCGCCCGCAACCCTTGCAACAGCAACCATCGGCGACCGATGAACCGCAGCTGCGCTCGTGAAAAAAATGTGACGTCGCACTATCAAGTTGCAACGGATCGACGCCGCTATCCGAAGTAGCGACCACGGCAACCGGCTCGCGCCTGCGCTCCACCCTCTCCTACCCCGCTGATTCCGCCCAGCACCCCACGGCTGTGCGCCACTGCCCTGCCCGGAGTTTCAACCATGAAGTGGTTCCACGACCTGCCCATCGCCCGCAAGCTGGCGGTAGGGTTCACCCTCACCACGTTGATGACGCTGGCCCTGGGCAGCTTCGCCCTGGTCCGCCTGGGCGAGGCCAACGCACAGCTGCGCGCGATGAGCACCAACGACATTCCCTCGGTGCAGCACCTGGGCGAAGTGCGCGCGCAGCTCGGCGAGTTCCGCACCTACGAAATGGCGCAGCTGACCGTGCTCGACAGACCCGAGGCGGTTACCGACTACGACAAGCGCATGGCCGACACCGGCAAGGTCGTCAATGCCGAGCTGGCCGCGTATGCCGCCCTGCCGGCCGGCGACAAGGAACGCCAGTTGTATGACGTGGTCGCCGCGCGCACCGCCGATTACTTCAAGGCCAACGGCCTGATCAAGGAAGCGATCGCCGCCGGCGACGGGGCGACCGCCCAGCAGATTTCCGATGAGCAGTCCCGCCCGGCACGTCGCGCCCTGTTCGCCGCGCTCAAGGAGCTGGGGGAGTTCAGCAATGGCGTGATGGCCAGCCGCATCGAGAGCGCCAACGCCACCCATCAGAACAGCGTCTACGCGATCATCGCCTGCATCGTGCTGCTGTCGCTGCTGGCCGCCGTGATGGGCGTGGTCATCTCGCGCGCCATCACCCGCCCGCTGCGCCAGGCCGTGCACGCCATCCAGTCGGTCGCCCGTGGTGACCTGTCGGTCAACATCCAGGCCACGAGCAAGGATGAAGCGGGCAAGATGCTGGCCGCCACCCGCGACATGACCGTGATGCTGCGCCGCTTCTCCGAGCAGACCCAGCAGATGGTCGACATGCACGCCGGCCCGGACATCAGCCACCGCATCCCGGAAGATTTCCCCGGCGTGTACGGCCAGCTGGCCGTCGGCATCAATACGGTGATCTTCGAGCACCTGGATGCGATCAAGGACGCGATCAACGTCCTCAACCAGTACGCCGCCGGCGACCTTTCGCCCGATGCCCGCCGCCTGCCCGGCAGCCGCGCGATCCTGCACGAATCGATGGATGCGGCCAAAGCCAGCCTGCTGGCGATCAATACCCAGATCCAGGCGCTCGCCCAGGCGGCCGCGGCCGGTGACTTCACCCAGCGTGGCGATGCGACGCGCTTCGACCACGACTTCCGGGTCATGATCGAGCACCTCAACACCATGATGCAGGTCGCCGACGGCAACCTGTCCCAGCTGTCCCACCTGCTGCAGTCGATCGCCAACGGCGACCTGACCGCCCGCATGCAGGGTGAGTTCCACGGGGTGTTCGCCTCGATGCGCGACGATGCCAACACCACGGTCGCCCAGCTGACCCGGATCGTCGGCCGCATCCAGCAGGCCTCTTCCAGCATCAGCACCGCAGCTGGCGAGATCGCCTCGGGCAACAATGACCTGTCGCGCCGTACCGAGCAGCAGGCCGCCAACCTGGAAGAAACCGCCGCGTCGATGGAGGAACTGACCTCCACCGTGCGCCAGAATGCCGAACACGCCCGTCAGGCGAACCAGCTTGCGATCGGCGCGCATTCGGTCGCCTCGCAGGGCGGTGACGTCGTGGGCCGCGTGGTCAGCACCATGCACGAGATCGACGCCTCCTCGCGCCGCATCGCCGACATCATCACTGTGATCGACGGCATCGCCTTCCAGACCAACATCCTGGCATTGAACGCCGCGGTGGAAGCGGCCCGTGCCGGCGAGCAGGGCCGTGGTTTCGCCGTGGTCGCCTCCGAAGTGCGCACCCTGGCCCAGCG
>NZ_KV791282.1:0-5403 GCF_001807865.1 Stenotrophomonas sp. HMSC10F06
TGGCGGCGTTGGACCGGCAGGGCGCACAGGGCGTCGCCGCGCCGGCGCGGATGGACAGCGAGGGCCTGCTCGCGTTGCCGGCCCTGGCGGATCTGCATGGCCTGCGCGCCGGTCTGGTGACCGCGCCCGGCGGGCGCGGGGGGATCGCGCAGACCCTGGAGCAACGCGGTGCCCGGCTGCTGCGGGCCAACGTCTATGTCCGCCGTGCGCTGCCCATTGCGCCGCGCATGCTGCAGCGGCTGCGGCACGCGGCCACGCCGTGGGTGCTGGCAGTGAGCAGCGGCGAGGCACTGACCCTGCTGCTGGCGCAGTTGCCGGACGATCTGCAGGCCCCCCTGCGCGAGGCCCTCGTGGTGACCGCCAGCGAGCGGCTGGCCGCGCAGGCGCGCGCGGTCGGCTTCGGGCAGGTGCAGCTGGCGGCAGGGCCGTTGCCTTCGCAGCTGGTTGCCGCTGCACACGCCGCGCTCATCCCGCCCGCATCTTCCTGAACAGGGCGCCGGAGCGGTCTTGCAGGCGGCTCGGGCGGCGGGCGATGCTGTGCGCCACGTCGCTCGCCAGCCAAGCGGATTGCCCGGCGCGCGCGACAAGGATGCCCGTATGAATGACCCTGTTTCGCCTTCCTCTCCGCGCCGCCCCCTGCGCTGGATCGTGCCGGTCACGGCGTTGGCCGTGCTGGCCGGCGGCGGTGCCTGGGGCTGGACGCAGTGGCAGTCGCGACAGGCGCAGGAGCGTGTGCGCGAGGAGAATGCCCAGTTGCAGGTGCAGGGCCTGCTGGACAGTGTCGAGGCGCTGCGCCGCGATCAGCGCTCGACCTCCCAGCGCGTGCAGGACGCCGCCGCGACCAACCGGGTGCTGCGCGATGAAATGCTCGGCCTGAGCCAGCGCAATGCCCTGCTAGAAGAAAACCTGGCCAAGCTGGCCGACAGCACCCGCCACGGTGCCCAGGCGCTGCAGCTGGAAGAGGCCGAGCTGTTGCTGAGCCAGGCCGGCCAGCGGCTGGCCTATGCCGATGACGCCGACGGCGCCAAACGCCTGTATGCCTTGGCGGCCGCCTCGTTGGACGATGTGCAGGGCAGCGAGTACCTGAACCTGCGTCAGGCGCTGATGCAGGAGCGCAATGCCGTGGATGCACTGGGCCCCGGGGTGCGTGCGCAGACCCAGGCACGGCTGGGCCGGTTCGCCCAGGCGCTGACCGCGCTGCCCGAGCAGATCGACGCCCCGGCCGATACCGCTGTTGGCAGCCCCTGGTGGCACCAGGTGCTGGCACCGTTCGTGACCATCACCCCCACCCGCCTGCAGGGCCCGTTGACCGAGGCCGAGCGGGTGGCCGCGTGGGATTCGCTGCAGCTGGAACTGACCCTGGCGCGGGCCGCGGTGGAGCGCGGCGATCAACCCGGCTATGTGCAGGCGCTGGACCGCGTGGCGCTGTGGCTGCCGCGGCTGTGGCCGGATTCACCTGCTCTGCGCGAGCAACGTGCTGAACTGCATCAACTACGCGCCTGCGAGCTGCGTCCATCGCTGCCCGAACTGGGCAGCACCCTGCAGCAACTGCGCTCGATGCGTAACGGGAGGTAATCGATGAAGCCCTTTCAATCTCTGGTGGTCCTGCTCTTGGCCGTCGCCCTGGGCGTGATCGCCTCACAGTGGCTCGGCACCGAACAGCTGCGGCAGTTCGGCGAAGTGATCTATCGCTACGGCGGCACCGACTACCGCTCCACCGTGCCGCAGGTCGCCCTGATGGTGCTGGTGGGCCTGCTGGTGCTGTGGCTGCTGTGGAGCCTGCTGGCCTCGCCGTTCCGCGCCTGGGACCGCTACCGCCGCAAGCAGGGCCGTGCGCGCCTGACCGAGGGCCTGCAGGCCCATGAACAGGGCCACTGGCAGCGTGCGGAAAAGCTGTTGACCAGCGCCGCCGAAGACAAGGAAGTGAGTGCTGTCGCCTTGGTCACTGCGGTGCGCAGCGCGCAGGCGCGCGACGACGACACCGCGGTCAACCAGTATCTGCAGCGCCTGGCCGCCGAAGACGCCACCAGCCATGCCCTGCTGCAGGCCGAACGTCTGCTGGCACAGGAGCGCCCGGTGGATGCGATCAACGTGCTCGACATCGCCGCGATCCAGCCGCTGCCGCCCCGCGGCCTGTGGCTGCGCACCGAGGCACTGGCCCGTGCCGATCGCGCGCATGAGGCGTACGGGCAGCTGGGCGCGCTGCGCAAGCAGAAGGTGCTGCCGGACACCGCCGTGGCCGAACTGGAAATCCGCCTGGCGGCCCAGTCGCTGCTGGAGGCCGGTGATGTCAACGCACTGGCCGCGCAGTGGGAGGCCACGCCGAAGGCCCTGCGCAGCGATCCGGACGTGGTTTCGGCCTATGCCCTGCGGGCGGTTGCCTTGGACTGGGACGAACCGGCCCTGCTGAACCTGGAGCAGGCGCTGGACACGCGCTGGGACGAATCGGTGGTGACGCTCTACGGCCAGATGCCGGTGGAGAAGCTGGCCACGCGCCAGGCCAACCTGCAGCGCTGGTTGACCACCCAGCCCTCCAGCCCCGCACTGCTGCTGGCGCTGGGTCGCATTGCCGCCCGTCAGCGCCAGCACACGCTGGCCGAGGATTACCTGCACCGCGCGATCGCCGCTGGTGCCGGCCCGGCCGCTTGGGAAGCGTTGGGCGAGCTGTTCCTGGAACGCGGCGAGACCGCACTGGCCTCGCAGTGCTTCGCCAATGCCCTGCGCCAGCAGCGCGGCGACGACAGCGTGGCGCTGGCCCGTGCCTCGACCGCGACGTCGCTGGACCCGATCGTGCCCGAGCGCGCCACCGTCGAAGAGCAATCGCTGATGGGTGAACCGGCGCCGGTGCATGATCGCCTGCACGTGGAGCAGGGCCGCATGCACGTCGAGGAAGATCGCCTGCACGTGGAACGCGACGAGTTCGGCAACCCGCGCCTGCCGTAACAGCCGGCGCGGGATTTGGGACATCCACGCATGGCGTGGATCTACCCGGAAACGAAGAAGGCCGCCCTTGGGCGGCCTTCTTCATTTCCTGCGTCGGCGATCAGCGCTCGACGATCGCCACCACGCCCATGCCGCCGGCGGTGCAGATCGAGACCAGCGCGCGGCCACCGCCGCGTTCGGCCAGCTGCTTGGCCGCCGTGGCGATCACGCGGGCGCCGGTGGCGGCGAACGGGTGGCCGGTGGCCAGCGAGGAGCCCAGCGGATTGATCTTGGCCGGATCGATCTTGCCCAGCGGCGCCTCCAGGCCCAGCCGGTTGCGGCAGTAGTCTTCGCTTTCCCACGCGCGCAACGTGCACAGCACCTGTGCAGCGAAGGCCTCGTGGATTTCGTAGAGATCGAAATCCTGCAGGGTCAGGCCATTGCGCTTGAGCATCTCCGGCACCGCGATGGTCGGCGCCATCAGCAGGCCTTCGCCGTGTACGAAATCAACGGCCGCCACCTGCGAATCACGCAGGTACGCCAGCGGCTCGTGGCCATGCGCGCGCGCCCACTCTTCGCTGGCCAACAGCACCGCCGAGGCGCCGTCGGTGAGCGGGGTGGAGTTGGCGGCGGTCAGCGTGCCGCGCCCGGAGACCTTGTCGAAGGCGGGCTTCAGCGTGGCCAGTTTTTCCAGCGAGGTATCGGCGCGCAGGATGTTGTCGCGCTCCACGCCGCGGAACGGCGCGATCAGGTCGTTGAAGAACCCGCGCTCGTAGGCAGCGGCCAGCTTCTTGTGCGAGGACACCGCCCACTCATCCTGCGAGTCGCGGGAGATGTTCCACTCCTTGGCCATGTCTTCGCAGTGGTCGCCCATGCTCTTGCCGGTGCGCGGCTCGGCCACGCCCGGGAACTCCGGCTTGAGCTCGCTCAGCTTGAAGCCGCGGGTCAGTGCCTTGAGCTTGTCGCCGGTGCTCTTGGCGCGGTTGGCCGCCAGCAGGCGCGCGCGCAGCTTCTTGCCATAGACGATCGGCACATCGGAGGTGGTGTCCGAACCGCCGCCGATGCCCGAATCGATCTGGCCCAGCGCGATCTTGTTGGCCACCGCGATGATCGTATCCAGCGAGGTGCCGCAGGCGCGCTGCATGGTGATACCGGGGGTCAGCGGAGACAGGCCCGAGGACAGCGTGGCTTCGCGGCCGAGGTTCCAGTCGCTGGAGTGCTTGATCACCGCGCCCATCGCCACTTCGCCCAACTGCTGGCCGTGCAGGCCGAAGCGTTCGACCAGCGCACCGAGGGTGCGCACCGACATACCGAGGTTGCCGACGTCCGAATAAGCCGTGTTCTGGCGACAGAACGGAATGCGGACGCCGCCGAGAATGGCGACGGGACGGGCGTTGGGCATGGAGATACCTGGCATGGGAGGGGTGTCTGCAACATGGCCTGCACGAAGGAGCAGGCATAATGGGGCCAAGTGTAGCTGCCGCCCTGTGATGGGCCAACCGTGAAACCATGAGCAAACCCGACCACGGCATGAATGCCATTGGCGTACTGGCATTGGAACTGGCCGGCGGCGACGCCCCGCGCCATGCCGCGCTGTCCTCCGAACAGGCTGGTGAACTGGCCGAGCGCGTCGGCCGCGATCTGGCCAAGCTGGTGCCCGGCGTCAGCGGGCTGGACTTCGTGTTCGCCGGCGCCCATTTCGATCCGGCGGAAATCCTGCGCCCGGGCTGGCCGGTGCACCGGCGCCTGGAAGAACTGCAGATGCGCGCCCCGGGCCGCAACCAGGGCCCGCGCGTGCTGGCCTTTGGTGCCGGCGCCGACGGCGATGTGCCGTTGCCGTTCCAGGCCGATGCCAGCCTGACCGGTGGCGGCCTGCGGGTCGTCCCGTTCCTGCTGACCGGCACCGAAGTCGTCCAGACCCAGGCCGTGGCCGAAGCACTGGAAGAGGTGCTGCTGGCCCAGGGCATGGCGCAGGCCGATACCGCGCTGCAGGCGCAGAACGCCTTCGGCGCGCAGATCGAGCACGCCCGCTATTTCACGGTGAATGATCTCGCCGCGATGATGTCGATGCAGTACGACAATCAGGGCCTGGCGATTCTGTGGCCGCTAATCGAAACCGCGCTGATGGCACCGCACGTGGAAGAGTGGCTGGATGCCGCGCCGGAGCCGCTGCTTCGATACGCTGATGGCGAAGTGCGTATGGCGCTGTTCGATCCCGCCGGCTGGTGTGCGTACTACAACCACGGCACCGGCGACTGCGATCGCCTGCAGGGCATCTACGACCAGTACCTGATCCGCCAGCGGCAGATGGCCGCCGTGCTCGAAGCGCATGGCCTGCCGGTGCTGTTCGTGCATTGCGAGGCCGGACAGGACGCGCGCGAGCTGCTGGCGCGTTGACGGTAGTGCCGGCCGCTGGCCGGCTCCCTCGGGAAAATCGATATCGCTCATTGCAGCCACGCATGGCGTGGCTCTTATCTCTTG
>NZ_KV791283.1:0-5355 GCF_001807865.1 Stenotrophomonas sp. HMSC10F06
TTGCTGACGGTTAAAAGCGGGGGGATTACCGCAGGGCGACACCGGCTTCCGCGTCTTCAAGCTCGACACCTCCAATATCCGCGTCTGGAATCCCAAACCAGACGATCTGGAAGCCACACTATTCGACCATCAGGATCATCTGCTCGAAGGTCGCAGCGAGGCTGATGTGCTTTACGAACTGCTGCTCAAGTTGGGGCTGGATCTGTGTGTGCCCATCGAACAGCGCAATATCGAAGGCCTTCACGTCCATGCCATTGGCGGCGGCGTGCTGCTGGCGTGCCTGGCTGAGACCATCACCCGCGAACAGGTAGAGCCGCTCGCCCAGGGCATCATCGGCTGGCACAAGGAGTTGGCCCCTGCCGGTGACACCACCTGCGTGTTCCGCGACAGCGCCTTTGCTGATGACGTGGCCAAGACCAATCTCGCCGCCATTCTGGAGCAGCACGGCATCCAGAACGTGCGCAGCTTGTAAGGGAGGTTCGCTATGAAACTGCACTTCGAGCCGAACCTCGACTACCAGATGCAGGCCATTGAGGCCGTGTGCGATCTGTTCCGTGGTCAGGAGGTCTGCCGTACCGAGTTCACGGTGACCATGAAATTGCCCGATGACGTGCAGATGTCACTGGGCGTGGCGCAGTCCGACCTTGGCGTTGGCAACCGCTTGACGCTGCTCGACGACGAGCTGCTCAAGAATCTGGCTGACATCCAGTTGCGCGGTGGCCTGCCGCCTTCTGGCGCGCTGACTTCGGGCGATTTCACGGTGGAAATGGAGACCGGCACCGGCAAGACCTATGTCTACCTGCGCACGATTTTCGAGCTGAACAAACGCTACGGCTTCACCAAGTTCGTGATCGTGGTGCCTTCAGTGGCGATCAAGGAGGGTGTTTATAAAACCCTGCAGATCACCGAGGAACACTTCAAGGGGCTCTACGCGGGCGTACCCTTCGATTACTTCCTATACGACTCCGGTAAGCCGGGGCCGGTGCGCAATTTCGCCACGAGCTCCAACATCCAGATCATGGTGGTGACGGTGGGCGCCATCAACAAGAAGGATGTGAACAACCTCTACAAAGAGAGCGAGAAAACCGGCGGCGAGAAGCCCATCGACCTGATCAAGGCAACCCGGCCGATCATCATCGTGGATGAGCCGCAAAGCGTGGACGGCGGCCTGGAAGGCCGTGGCAAGGAAGCACTGGACGCCATGAACCCGCTCTGCACGCTGCGCTACTCCGCCACCCATGTGGACAAGCACCACATGGTGTTCCGCCTGGATGCCGTGGATGCGTACGAGCGCAAGCTGGTTAAGCAGATCGAGGTGGCATCGGCCACGGTTGAGGATGCGCACAACAAGCCTTTCGTGCGCCTGGTGAAGGTGGAAAACAAGCGCGGCCGCATCAGCGCCAAGATCGAGCTGGGTAAACAAGCCGCCACTGGCGTGCAGCGGGTGGAGGTGACGGTCAGCGATGGCGACGACCTTCAGCAGAGCGCCGATGGCCGCGCGATCTATGCCGATTTTCGGGTGGGCGAGATCAATACGGCCAAGGGCGAAGAGTTCATGGAACTGCGCTACCCCGGCGGCGAAGTGTTCTTGCAGCCTGGCCAAGCCCACGGTGATGTGGATGCGCTGGCCGTGCAACGCGAGATGATCCGCCGCACGATCAAGGAGCACCTGGACAAGGAAAAGCACCTGCGCCCATTGGGGATCAAGGTGCTCAGCCTGTTCTTCATCGACGCGGTGGACAAGTACCGTCAGTACGATGCGGACGGCCAGCCGGTCAAGGGCGTGTATGCGCAGATGTTCGAGGAGGAATATCGCCGTGCCGCCAAGTTGCCGGCCTACCAGAGCTTGTTTGCCGAGATCGATCTGGCGTCCGCCGCCGAAGAGGTGCACAACGGCTATTTCTCCATCGACAAGAAGGGCGGCTGGACCGACACCGCCGAGAACAATGCGGGTAACCGGGAGAACGCCGAGCGCGCCTACAACCTGATCATGAAGGAGAAGGAGAAGCTGCTGTCCTTCAGCACGCCGCTGAAGTTTATCTTCTCCCACTCCGCGCTCAAGGAAGGCTGGGACAACCCCAACGTGTTCCAGATTTGCACCTTACGCGACATTCAGACCGAGCGCGAGCGTCGCCAGACCATTGGTCGCGGCCTGCGCCTGTGCGTCAACCAGGATGGCGAGCGGGTACGCGGCTTCGAGGTCAACACCCTGACAGTGGTGGCCACGGAAAACTACGAACAGTTTGCCGAAAACCTGCAAAAGGAAATCGAGAAAGACACGGGCATCCGCTTTGGCATCGTGGAGCCGCACCAATTTGCCGCCATTGCCGTGACCGGCGCTGATGGGCATGCCGCACCGCTAGGCATGGAGCAATCGAAGGCACTGTGGGAACACCTGAAAGCCGCCGGCCATATCGATGTCAAGGGCAAGGTGCAGGATTCACTGAAAACGGCGCTGAAGAACGGCACCTTGGAGCTGCCAGCCGAGGTTGATGCACAGAAAGCCCAGATTTCCGAAGTGCTGCGCAAGGTGTCGGGCCGGCTCGACATCAAGAATGCCGATGAACGCAGGCAAGTGCCGCTGCGCAAGGGCAAAGATGGCAAGGCCGTTTATCTGAGTGACGAGTTCAAGACACTGTGGGACCGCATCAAGCACCAAACAACGTACCGCGTGCAGTTCGATAACGCCAAGCTGGTGACGGATTGCATCGCAGCGTTGCAGAAGGCTCCGGTGATTGCCAAAGCGCGGCTGCAATGGCGCAAGGCCGACATCTCTATCGGCAAGGCCGGTGTCGCCGCGACGGAGAAAGCGGGCGCGGCGACCGTGGTGCTGGACGAGGCGGATATCGAGCTGCCGGATTTGCTGACCGACCTGCAGGACCGCACCCAGCTCACCCGGCGCACCATCGTCAGCATCCTGACGGGAAGCGGCCGCCTTGACGACTTCAAGCGCAATCCGCAGCAGTTCATCGAATTGACCGCCGAAACCATCAACCGTTGCAAGCGCTTGGCCCTGGTCGATGGCATCAAGTACCAGAAGCTCGGCGACCAGCATATCTATGCGCAGGAGCTGTTCGAGAAGGAAGAGCTCACCGGCTATCTCAAGAACATGCTGCTGGATACCCAGAAGTCAATCTATGAGCACGTGGTGTACGACTCGACCACCGAGCGGGACTTCGCCGATGGGCTGGAGAAGAACGACGCCATCAAGCTCTACGCCAAGCTTCCAGGCTGGTTCAAAGTGCCCACGCCGCTGGGTACCTACAACCCCGACTGGGCCGTGTTGGTGGAAGAAGACGGCACCCAGCACCTGTACTTTGTAGTGGAAACCAAGAGCAGCCTGTTCACCGATGACCTGCGCGACAAGGAAAGCGCCAAGATCGAATGCGGCAAGGCGCATTTCACTGCGCTGGGGGTTGGTGAGAACCCAGCCCGGTATGTAGTGGCGCGCTCGGTTGACGATCTTTTGACCGAGGCGGCAAAAGGATAGGTTCTGTCGCTGTCACGGAGAGAGACGACACAAAACACAAGGAGCAGAAGTCCGAAATGAAGATCCAATCCGTTCGCATCCGAAACTTTCGCACGTTGAAAGACGTGACGGTTCCGTTCGATTCCGTCACGACCTTCATTGGGCCGAACGGTGCCGGCAAGTCGACGGTGCTTCGTGCGCTCGACTGGTTCTTCAACGGCAAACCTGGGGCGCTGACGGAGAAGGATTGCTCTTTTGGGGCGACTGACGAAGACATCGAGGTTCAGGTCACCTTTGCAGATCTCACCGAGAAGGATCGCGAGGCACTTGGCAAGTACGCACCGGAAGGAGTCGCCACGTTCACCGCATGGAAGCGCCGATCCCCTGATGGCGCCGATGTGCTCTCCGCCAATGCAAAGGGATTCCCGGCTTTCAATGCCATCAAGGCGGCAGGCGGTGCGACTGCGAAGAAAGAGCTGTGTGCCACTCTCCGGCGCGAGCGACCGGAGCTTGATCTTCCTGCGGCGAATACTGGTCCAGCCGTTGATCAGGCAATGACAACTTGGGAGGCGGCTCACACTGATCAATTGCTCGATGCGCTCGAGGCTTTGCAAACCAATTTCTTCGGTTTCAATAGTGGCGGCAAGATGAGCGGGCTATTTGACTTCGTGTTGGTGACGGCTGACCTTCGGGCAAGTGAGGAGTCGATCGATGGCAAGGCAAGCATCATCGGCCGAATCCTGGAGCGCTCGATTGACCGAACTGCTGCTGATGAGGCGATCGCGGAAATCGTTGCGGAGTCACGGGCAAAGCAGCAACTGGTCTATGAGGAGAAGTTCAAGGGGCAGCTTGGAACCATCACGACGCAGCTCAACGAGGTTGTCACAACCTATGCGCCAGGCCGGGCAATCATGGTTTCTCCGGCTGAAGTGGAACTCAAGGCACCTCGCACGATGTTCGACGTGGCCGTGCTCGACGGCACCACCGAGACTGCGGTGGAGCGGCAGGGACACGGCTTTCAGCGCACGCTGCTGATTTCGGCTCTGCAACTCTTGGCGCAGTCGGGCGCAGCCTCGGCCGAGGGAGTCATCTGTCTGGCGATCGAGGAGCCAGAACTTTTCCAGCACCCGATCCAGGCGCAGACTTTTGCGAAGGTGCTCAGGTCGCTCGCCGAAGACGCTGGCAAGCGCATCCAGGTGACCTATGCGACGCATAGCCCCTACTTCCTGGAGGCTCGACATTTCCATCAAATCAGACGGCTGACGAGATCCGCTGACGAAGTCCCGGTGGTGACGGTCCACTTTGCCACGGTTGAGGATGTGAAGGCCAGGCTGAATAGAACAGTAGATGGTGATGTGGTCGATCGCAGGCTCGACCACAACGTGGCTGACCAGCTTGCGATAGCGCTCTTCGCGAATCGGGCATTTCTTGTGGAGGGGACAACCGAATCTGCTGTGTTCTACGGCATTGGGGATAGAACTTCCCCCGGTGCCCTTGAAGCAGCAGGAATTTCGATCGTTTCTGTGGGCAGCAAGGCATCGATACCACTCGCGCATGCGATTTTGAAATCTATTGGTGTGCCAGTCTACGCACTGTTTGATGCAGACGGTGGATTCGAAGCGCGGGCCAAAGCCAAAAACAAAAAGCAAGATGACATAGATCGTGAGCTCAACAATCACGCGGTAGAGAACCGCAGGTTAATGCGGTACTTCGGCTTGCCTGAAGAAGATTTTCCATCCGCCACCATTTCTGACGTCGCGGCCATATTTGATGACCACCTCGAATCATTCCTTTCGGAAAACTGGAGGGAGTGGATGGTCGCTTGCAGAAGTGTTGAGGATGCTGCCGGGATAAGGTAATCCCCCCGCTTTTAACCGTCAGCAAAG
>NZ_KV791284.1:0-1231 GCF_001807865.1 Stenotrophomonas sp. HMSC10F06
GGTAGCAACTGTGTTGCTGGAGGAGCTTCAGCCCCCCAGCGGACGGGCATGGTAGTGCCGGCCGCTGGCCGGCAGCCGTTGGAGATGTGCCCCGGCGCGCTTCAGGCGGGGATCGATTCGCTTTGAGCGTCGCGCATCCGGGCGTTGAGGATGACCAGCATCTTGCGCATGACAGCTACCAAGGCGACCTTGCTCGCCTTTCCTTTGGCTTTCAGGGTCGCGTAAAAGTCACGTAGCTTGGGCTCGTAACGGATGGCAGTTAGCGCCGCCATGTAGAGCGCTTCGCGCACTACGGCCCGGCCCCCGGTGATGCTGCGCTTGCCCTGCCAGGTACCGCTCTCGCGGTTCATGGGAGCCAGGCCGACCAGCGAGGCAATGGCCTTGCTCCCCAGTGTTCCCAGCTCCGGCAGTTCGCAGGCCAAGGTGCTGACCAGGATCGGTCCAGCGCCTTTAAGCGTTCCGATGTTCTTCCAGCCCGGCTGCGCGGCGAGCTGCTCGGCAATGGCCTTGTCCAGCTGTTTAAGATCTTCAGACAGCTGGGCAAGATGGCGCTGCTTGATCGTGATCAGGACTGGATCGGTCAGCTGCCGCAAGCGCTGCATCTCGCTGACGCGCATCTGCACCAGATGACGACGGCACTGCGCAAATTCGGCCAAACGCCGCTGCCACGGGGCCGGTGGCACGTAGCGGGTGAGCGGTAAAAGGTGAGCCATCTGCGCCAGCACCGCTGCATCGAGTCGATCGGTTTTGGCAGCACGTCCCGTAGCTTGGGCGAAGCGGCGTGCCCGAGCGGGATTGATGCGGACCATCGGAAGCCCAGCCTCGTGCAAAGCCGCCAGGGCGGCACGCTCGTAGCCGCCGCTGGCTTCCAGAACGACCTGCGTGATGGGCCATTGTTTCAGCCATTGAATCAGCCGCACAAAGCCGCGCTTGTCGTTGCTGAATCGGTCAAACGCCTGTTCATGGACGGCCACATCCAGCGTGGCCTGACTTACATCGATCCCGATCCCATACATGGCAGAACTCCGCTAGGCTGACAGGGTCGAGAGCTCCCCCCGCTTGCCCAGTCTTATCAGTCCGAGCGCCAACTCGATCAACTGTTCGGGCGGATCAGGGAGAAACCGGCGTGGGGACCCAAGCTACCGAGCGGTCGCAAGACCTAGAGCCACACGGTCGCCCACGCCGGGCTCTCGGCACCTAAAGTGCCAGATCGGCAAGAGATAAGAGCCAC